>NZ_JAAKDE010000014.1 GCF_013664685.1 Capillibacterium thermochitinicola | reverse complement strand
TCTTATACTACCACAAACACTTCACGGGCAGAAAAGGCTAAAGCCCTTGAAAACGGACTCTTGAAAGTTGAGTTGGCTGAAAAAACCTTAGAATATGATCTTTTTAAGGAGAATAAAGATATTCTTTTAGAAATATTTAAGGAGATGCATCCAAAAGCAGCAGAAAGAATCAAAGAAGGAACAACAATAAACGAACACGCTAGTAATTTTCTAAAAAGAGTAGAAATAAATAAAGCAAAATCCGAGCTTTCTCATAGGCTTGCCATAAGGTTGGAATCGGATGTTAATGTCCGGAATGATTTTAAGGTACCTGAATATATCCAGAGAGCAATTCGCTGGGTTGTGAAAGGTGAGCAGTAATGTTTAATACCTTATCTGATACGCAACGTAAGATCGTTTATGAAAAAAAGGGCAAATTTGTCGTCCGCGCTTGCCCTGGCAGCGGGAAAACCTATACGGTGGCGGCACGGTTGGCGCATTTGATTTCCGATTGGCAATCACCTCATCAAGGCATTGCCGCCATTTCATTCACTAACACCGCGTGGCAGGAGATTCAAAGACAAATCAACGATCATTATCAAATGAAAGTTTCTTACCCACATTTTCTCGGAACCATCGATAGTTTTATTAATAGATTTATCTTTTTACCGTTTGGACATCTTGCAATGAAATGTAAATCAAGGCCTGTGCTTGTAGGTGAACCACATGGACCATGGTCGGGGAAATATTTTTCAGAAAAAATATTTGATAAAATTAGCTATGATATTAATGGAAAACTTTATGTCATTAATCACGGGACGTTACGTATACGTAAAGGTTGGGAAAGCAATAAAGACATTATTAATACAAAGAAAAGACTGATAAAAGCCGGATATGCAACCCAAGCGGATGCGAATTATTTCAGCATGAAAGTCCTAGAAAAATATCCCCAAATCGCTGAAGCGATTGTTTATCGTTTTCCCGTGCTTATAGTTGATGAGGCTCAAGACACTTCCGAAATACAGATGAGAATAATTGACCTTTTAATAGATAATGGGCTTTCTGAAGTTATGTTAGTGGGCGATCCGGATCAAGCTATTTTTGAATGGCATATGGCAAAACCCCAATTATTAAACAAAAAAAAGGAGGAGTGGAAAGAAAATTCTATAGTTTTAAATGAAAATAGGCGCAGCTCACAAAAAATATGTGATTTTACTTATAAGCTTTCATCATTAAGCGAACCATCAATAGCTGTGAATAACGAGGTAAAGGATTATGAATTTATTCCTGAGATAGTTGTATATGATTTAGAGCATATTCAAGATCTTATCGGATCTTTTAAGCAGCTTTGTCACAACCATAATATTTCGTGTACACCAGAGAATGTTGCAGTTTTGTATAGAAGTAAAGGATTTTTTTGCCATTTGGCAGGGTTCAAAGAGATAAGTAATAATGAATACCCATGGCATGAAGACGATCCATACTGCCAAGAGTTTGCGAAAGGTAAATATCTCTTTGATAACGGTGCATTTAAAGAAGGTTTCAATTTGATACTAAAATCTTTTGTCAAAAAGAATAAGGGGTTACATTACTGTACGGCAAAAGCAATTGAAGAAACGGTCAAAGATTGCGGCCTAATTGAATTTCGAAAAAAGATACTAAACATTATATACCTTCTCCCGCAAACCAATTGCACAATTGGAGATTGGGTTAAAGCTGCAAATGATAAATTTAGAAGTGAAGGTATTGAACTTGAGTTTACGATAAAAAGGAACAAAGGTAATATAAGTTTTGATGATCTTTTTTGTTCCAGCAATAAACGATTGGCAAATGCTGATTTGAGATTGGGGACTATCCATTCGGCAAAAGGGGAGACTTTTGAAGCCGTTATGGTAATATTGAAAAAAGGGGGGATAGGAAGACATTATAAGACTCTTCTAAAAGATAACGTTAGCATTCAGGATTATGAAGAGTTAAGAATTGTTTATGTCGGAATTACGCGCCCTAGAAAATTGTTGGTACTTGCCGTTCCTGATGAAGAAGACAAGTCGGCTTGGGAAAGTAAATTGATAAATAGAGAATAAAAGTTATTGTTGTGGTACAATAGCCGTAAGGGTGACTTCGCCCGGGATGGGCGGAGGTGTTTGGGAAGTACAGTGTTGACGGGGTACAAAAATGCTTGAGGAGAAAGTTTTTGCGAAGATCAAAGAGTATTTTCTCACCAACAAAAATGTGGCGGCCGTGTACCTTTTTGGGTCCACAGTGAAAGGACGGGAACGGAACTACAGCGATATTGACTTGGCGGTCCTGTTTTATCCCCACTTGGACAAGGAAGAAAGATTTTCGGCCACGCTTGAGATTGCTGTTGAATTAACGGAGACGACCGGCACGTTTGGGCACAAAGCCCGCTTTGATGTGGTGGATCGTTGTAAGATGGTCGAACGGGATGTAGTGATCCGGATCTTTACCAACCTTGATGAATACTTACGGGATTTGGAAGAACTTAAAAACAGCAGCACCCTTCAAGATTTTATCACGAACAAGGTTACGAGGAGATATGCGGAGCGAACCCTGCAGTTAGCCGTGGAGGCTTGAGAAGAAAAATATTTTTCTGACTAGGGTTTATCATGCTTTTAGCTCCCAACTGGGTTACGGAGGAGTTGTATGTTTCGATTATTTCGCAACTGGTGGCGTGTGGAAACTCCACAAAATTGCCTTTAGGCAAAGGAGGACATGTTTTGATGGGCAAGGTATTAAAAACGTTGGTGTTAACATTATTGATGTTAATCCTGTTTCCTACCCTTGCTGCGGCCCGGCTCAATAACATTGCAAAAGAAAAATTGGACCTAACGGCAGAGCTTGAGGCCGTCCTTGCTGAGATCGAGGCCATTGAGAGCCTGGTTTATGCGTGGACCCCGGAATGGAACTACGCCACGCCAAAAGAAGATGTAATTGCCCTGATTACTTCCGGTTACAAGTTGTTGGCGGAACACGCGGCCCTTCACCCGGACAACGGGGAGCTTTATTTGTTGATGGGTCTGCTCGCCCATTACGGTTATCAGTTGGACCTTGAAGAATTCTACCAGTTGGCGGAGGATGCTTATACCAAAGCGGCGGCGCTTGACCCCGGCGATTTCCGGCCGCGGTGGTTCATGGCGATGCACCGAATAAAAGCGATTCAGGTGGTCGAAGGGATGGAGGTTCTGCTGGCGATTGCCGCCGCTCACCAACCGGCCGAATTGCCGCCGGAGTTTTGGGAAGATTACGCCTATGCGGCGGTTCTGGCCTCGATGCCTTCCCATGCCGTCATGGCGCTGACGTATGCCCATGAAATTCTGGGTTACGCCGGTTACATGGAAAGACTGCTCGGCCAGATTGTGCAGAACCGGTTTTTGCCGCTCCCGGCGGAAGCCTCCGTGGACAACGAAAAGTTATGGCAGTTCTATGCCGACGAAACGGGTTTTAAATTGGTTAACCGGTTGTTTGGGTTTTCGCTAACCATTCCTGCCGAGTGGGACGTGCGGGTCGGTCCCATGCAGAACCGGAGTGTGGCGGTCCTGGTCAAACCGCCGGGGAAGCGGGGCTTCCAGGGGAGTGTACTGCCGTCAATTTTACTTTTTGCCCGCCGGCCGGAAGTTGGCGAGACCTTGGACGACTTTCTCTCGACGGTGCTCGGGGGACAAGCCGTCCGGGAACTCGGTTCCATGGACGGGCGGAAAACATATGAACTGGAAACGCCGGAACTCTATCCGGCCGAAGGTGGCGGGTACTGTTATGTGACCGGTGACCAGCGGACAGCCCCGCGGTTTCCCGGTATTTTGTTGGAGGAACCCCGGGACGTACCACGCCAGGGGGAAGGTGTCCACTATTATGCCGCGGGGCCGGTGTACAGGCGGTTTGACGGCGAGATCTATTACCTGCTTCTTTTGGATACCGCCCTTTCCGTTAAAGAAGAGGCGCTCCGGGATTATCAACAGGTTTTGGCGGGGCTTGTGATCGAATAAACTCTTTTCAGGCGGTTCCAGGCGCCATTGGAGGAGGCGCAGGAAACGGAAACAACCCCTTAGCCTTGAGGGGTTGTTTTCATTAGCCGGGTATATGATTTTTTAGAAGGAAAATGTTTGCCAATGGCGAAGCAATAAAGAGGTAACCCAAAACCCTGCCATCCTTCCGAGGTCCATTTGTTTCTCGCTTGTTAGTTTTTTTATTATGTATTTTTTTCAAAGGAGGATGTGTAATGGGGATTGATTTTGCCCAAAAAGAGGTTTGGTTTGTTACTGGAAGCCAACATCTTTATGGAGAAGAAACGTTAAATAAAGTTGCGGAACACTCGCAAATTATCGCCAAGAGTCTGTCGGAAAACAGCAAAATCCCGGTCAAAGTGGTTTACAAGCCGGTGCTCACTTCTCCGGAGACCATTTTGAACTTGTGTATTGACGCCAACAGTTCCCCCAACTGTATCGGCCTCATCACCTGGATGCACACCTTCTCCCCGGCCAAAATGTGGATTGCCGGTTTAAAAATGCTCCAAAAACCCTTGGCGCATCTCCACACTCAGTTCAACCGGGAGATCCCCTGGTCGGAGATTGACATGGATTTCATGAATTTGAACCAGTCCGCCCACGGCGACCGGGAATATGGCTTTATCTGCACCCGCCTGGGAAAAGCCCGCAAAGTGATCGTCGGTTACTGGCAGGATGAAGAGGTCATCAAGCAACTGGCGGTTTGGATCCGGGCGGCGCTGGCATGGGATGACCTCCAGGGAGCCAAGTTTGCCCGTTTTGGCGACAACATGAGAGAGGTTGCCGTCACCGAGGGCGATAAAGTGGGGGCCCAGATTAAACTGGGGTTCTCCGTCAACGGTTACGGCCTGGGCGATCTGGTCGGCTACGTGGAAGCGGTCAAAGAGGACGAGATTAAGGCGTTGCTCGCCGAGTACGAAGCCAAGTATAAACTTCAGCCGGAGCTCAGCCCCGGCGGCGCCAAAAGGGACGCCCTGGTCGAAGCGGCCAAGATTGAGCTCGGGATGAAAAAATTCCTGGAAGAAGGCGGCTTCAAGGGCTTTACCACTACTTTTGAGAATTTGACCGGCTTAACACAGTTGCCGGGGTTGGCGGTCCAACGCCTAATGGCCGCCGGTTACGGTTTTGGCGCCGAGGGCGACTGGAAAACCGCGGCGCTGGTCCGGGCCATGAAGGTGATGGGGCATGGTCTGGCCGGCGGTACATCCTTCATGGAAGACTACACTTACCATCTGGTGAAAGACAACATGAAGGTACTGGGCGCTCATATGCTCGAGGTTTGCGAGTCAATCGCCGCCGGGCAGCCCGCCTTGGAGATCCACCCGTTGTCCATTGGCGGGAAAGCCGATCCTCCCCGCCTGGTCTTTAATGTTCCGGCCGGCCGGGGGGTAAACGCTTCCCTTATCGATCTGGGCAGCCGCTACCGCCTGTTGGTGAACGAGATTGAAGTCGTGAACCCCGAGGCGGACCTTCCGAAATTACCGGTGGCCCGGGCCCTGTGGATTCCCTTGCCCAATTTGCGGGTCTCCGCAGAAGCCTGGATTCTGGCCGGCGGGGCCCACCATACCGGCTTCAGTCAGGCGGTCACCAAGGAATATTTGGAGATCTTTGCCGAGATCGCCGGGATTGAGTTCTTGTTAATCGACGAGAAAACCGATCTTCGCCAGTTCAAAAATGAACTCCGGTGGAACGAGCTTTACTACCAGCTGAACAGGTAACCGGGAAACACATATTTCGTCATGGCGAAACAAAGGCGGTGAAGTCGCAGCTTCACCGCCTTTGTTTTTGTCCATGTGGAAATGGCTTTATTCCGGCAGGATATTGACCAACTTTCCAACCACACTAGTCGATGTAGATCTTCACGTCTACATTGAAGTTGGGGAGGAGGAACTCGTCCCGGTCCTCGATGCTGATTTCGACCGGGACTACCGTTTCCCCGCTCTCCTTGATGGCCACTTGGGCGCGGCTGATTACTTTTCCATGGTAGGTCCGGCTATAATCGGCGACCGGTGTAATCACGGCCTTCGCTCCGAGGCGCAGGTCTTTGATGAATTCCTCGGCGATGTTGGCCTTGACGACCAAATTGTCCAGGCCAAGCAGGCTTAAGACCTTGCGTTCGGGGGTGACCGGATCCCCTTCGGCGTAACCGAGCTCGGAAACGACGGCGTTGTCCAGGGGGGCGATCACTTCGTCGTTCCGGATAAAGTCCCGGTCCAATTTTTTGCGGAGAAGGGCCAGTTTTTCTTCGAGCAGGACGGCCTTCTGCCGGAGCATGCCGATCCGGGTCACCGCCGTTCCGGAACCGCCTTTTAAGAGAGACAATTCATTTTTTAGCCGTTTGAGCTCATCTTCTTTTTCGCTCCGGAGTTGTTCGTATACGCGGTGGAGGTCGGCAACAGTCTTTTCGAGTTCGCTCACTTCGCTGGCGGGGATGGCTTTAATCGCCAACAGCTCCCTTTTCTTCTCCAGGTCCTGCCGGGCTTTGGCGAGGTCGGCCCGGATTTGCCGCAGATCGTAGGCGCTTTCCGTGGCCAGTTGCTCCTCTTTTTCCGCAATTTTCGCCGCCAGTTCCGCGGCTTCACTTTCCACTTTCTTCAGTTCATAAAGGGTGGTTTGTAACTCGTATTCCGTATTCCGGATCTCGGTGTGGTACTCTTCCACATCTAAAGCAAGAAGGGTCTGGCCGGACCGGACCTTTTCCCCCTCTTTGACGTAAAGCCGGCGCACCCGGGCGGGAAAATCGATGTTCAGATTGGTCACAGTGGTGGCCTTTACCAGCCCAAAGGCTTCGATGTAGGGTCTTTCTTTGCCGGCGGCCGGCTCTTCCGCCGCGGTTACGTCCGTTACACCTGTCTTGCTTTTCTGGCCGGTATCGGGCTTGGACTTGACCAGGAAGAAGCCGGCAAGCACAACCCCGGCCAGAAGCAAAATAATAAAGAAAACCCCTTTTTTCTTCATTCCTCCCACACCTTTCCGTCCCGTAGATTAATGATCCGTTGTCCATACGTGGCGGCCTCCCGGGAATGGGTGACTTGGACGATGGTTTTACCCTGTTCCCGGTTGATCCTTTGGAGCAGCTCCATGATGCCCATGCCGGTTTTGGTATCCAGGTTACCGATGGGTTCATCGGCCAGAATAATGTCGGGTTCGTTGATCAAAGCCCGCGCAATTGCTACCCGCTGCTGTTCGCCGCCGGACAGTTCCCGCGGGGTATGACGGCGGCGGCCGGCGAGCCCCACCGTCTCCAAGATCGCTTCCAGGCGGTGGCGGTAGGCTTTTGGTTGTTTTCCGTCCAGCAGGACCGGGAGCATAATGTTCTCCTCCACATTGAGGTTGGGGATGAGGTTGTAAAACTGAAAAACGAATCCCAGGGTCCGGCGGCGGAGGATACTGACCTCCCTGTCTTTCATGGCCGACAACTCTTTCCCTTTCACCTTGACCCGGCCGGAGGAAGGTTGATCCAAACCGCCCATGAGGTAAAGGAGGGTACTCTTCCCGGAACCGGAAGGGCCCATGATCGAGACGAACTCGCCTTCCTGAATGGTGAGGTCGATTCCTTTCAAAACTTCGACGCGGACGGCCCCCAGTTGATAAGTTTTGTAAAGCTGGAAAGTTTCAATGATTGGTGGCAAAGCAGCACCCCCCGTCATTCATATTTAATCGTCGAGACAATATCCAGCCTGGAAGCTTTAAAGGCGGGACTGGCGGAAGCGGTCACCATGATCAAAAGTCCGGCCAGGACCGCCGACAGATAAAGGGGGAAGAAGTGAAAGATCGGCAGTCCGCCCAACAAAGCCTTGATCACCAGCGGGGTAATGGTGTTCAACCGGTACCCGCACAAAGCACCCACGACCCCCCCCGATCAGGCCGCCGGTCAGCGCTTCGGCGAAAAACATCTTGATGCTCTGTGCTTTGCTCATCCCGAGGGAGCGTAACATAGCCAGAGCACGTTGGCGTTCCAGAAAACTGATGATCAGGTTGTTGAAGACGCCAAAGATGCCTATGACCAAAGCCAACAGGGAAAAACCTTGCATCACCCGGAGGATGCGGTCGTTGGCTTGTTGGTTATCCTTTGCCATCTGGGCCAGGGTGATGACGAAAGGACTTCTTCTTGCCAGCCGTGTTTTGATGGCTTCTCTGACCAACTCCGGGTCTTTGTTGGTTTTGACGAAAAGATCATCGTAATACTGTTTGCCCATGTCCATCTTGATAAACCGCTCGCCGATCAGAGCGAAATTGCCGTTCCACATCAGGGAATCAAAGAACCCGATGACTTGATAATCCCTTTCTCCGCGGGCCGTTTTCAGGGTCAGGACATCCCCCTTTTTCACCTGCAGTCTTTCGCGCAGGGTGTTGGTGAGCAGAATCTTGCGCCCGGTGTCCAGCTCCGCCAGGAGGGCCGGGTCGAGGTCGAGGGTGTGATAATCCAGATATTTGTGGGGATTAGCCCCGTGCAGCAGGTTAATCCGGTCGTTGCGGTTGGTGATCTCCACTGCATTGGCGGTGTATATCCCGTAAGTGGACGTGACTCCGTCGACGGACCGCAGGATACTTTCAATTCCCCGGTCGGCCTGCCAGGTCCAAAACCAGATCTGAAAATTGAAATCCCGGTAGAAGTTGGTTAGTTCCCGGGCGGTGCTGTAACTAACAGTGTTAATCATCAACAAAGCGGAGATCCCGATGGCGAGGAGCGAGATATTATTGAGGACGCCTTGGTTTTCCCGTAAATTTTTGGCGGCCAGGACTCCTTCGTTTCCGAAGAAATAACGGTTGAGGCGGGCCAAAACCGCTAAAAAGAGTTTGGTCAGGCTGGGGATCATGAGGATGAAGCCGATGATGGTGGCAAAAAGCAACAACATTCCGCCGGGGAGGAGAAGTTGGTACGGCAGGTGAGGCGGCAGAAGAAAGGACAAAGCAATCAGGATCACTCCGCCGGCCGGCCGCCATCTTTCCCGGCGTCCAGGTTTACTGTAAAGGTTGAAGATCAACTCTTTCACCGGGATTTTGGCGGCCTTCCGGATTGGCCGCAGGGCGCTGAGGAAAGCGACCAGCACCGCCAGGAGAAAAGCGGCCCCCAGTTGTCCCGGTGAAAATTGGAGCTTCACGGGCACGGAAGCCATAAAGTCCGGACGGACTTGTAAAGCAATCAAATAAAGAAGGACGAGGCCAAGGCCGCAGCCGAGGAAGCCGCCGATGACGCCGTACATGACACTCTCGGCGCACAGGATCAGGTTGGTCATGCGCCGGGTGGCACCGATGCTCCGGAAAGTGCCGAGCACCGGCAGCCTTTCTCTGGTGATGACCTTGAAGGAGGAATAGATGATGTAGACGGCCATGAAGAGAACGACCGTGCCCATCAGTTGAAAGGACATGGTCAGAGAGCTGGTGTACTCAGCCAGTTCCTGGCCGGTGACGGTCTCCCGGACCTGGTACCGGGGGTAGAGGGCACGCAGTTTCTGCAGCAGTTCGCCTTTCCGGGCCGGATCTTTTACTTTAAGATAGAGGTTGGTTACCCGGCCCCGGGCGTTGACGATGGTGGCCAATGGATCAAGGGGAACAACGGCGTTGATGTTCTGGCCGTCGTGTTGGAAGGGACCGGCCGGTTCCGCCAGGGCGGCCAGGAAGAACTTGCGTTTGGCCCCGAACACTTCAATGTCCAGATAGTCGCCGGGGCGGAGGCCATACTCTTCCGCCGTCTGTTTACTGAGAATAATCTTTTTTCCTTGAAACGGGTACAGTTGCTCTTGGGCGGCCAGGTAGAAAGGGTTCATTTGTGCCAATTCCGGCAGGTTAAACCCTTTGATGGTCATTCTCAAGGTTTCCCGGGGCAGAACCAAAGTGCCGCCGGTTTCGATGGAACCGACGATGTACTCAAAGTCCCCGGCGAACATCTCCGCCCGGTTCGGGCGGAAAAGACTGGAGGGCGAGCCTTCGGTGGGATGGATCATCAGGTCGGCGGTGCCATAATAAACCCGCACCCGTTCGATGAACATGTCGGCCGCTGTCCCGGACAGGGCTTCCGTGGCAAAATACAACGCCGAGGAGAGCATCACCGCCGTAACGATCAAAAGGGTGCGCAGTTTCTTTGCCCAGATGTTTTTTAAAACGAATTTGATGATGATTCCCACAAGGTATCTTCCCATTCTCCCCGGCGACGCGTTGCGACGCCAGGGGTAATATAATCAATATTTACCGTTGGTTTTATTATACAGTAACAATATGTTCCTAAAAAGGTAAAAAGGAGTGGAGGTGGTTAAATAATGGTAAAAGAAGGATTCGGCTGGTGTCTGGATCTTTGACTACCAGAAGATGTTGTTGAATTTATGGTGGGGAAACTAAGGATCTGATCACGCCATTATTCAACATTAATGTTTACGCGGCGCGAAAAACGCCTTGACGAAAAAGCAAAGATGTGTTACTATAATTTTTGCGTATGGTGGGCGTAGCTCAGTTGGTTAGAGCGCCAGGTTGTGGCCCTGGAGGTCGAGGGTTCGAATCCCTCCGTTCACCCCAACATGATGAAAAGGGCAGTTAGCCCTTTTTTGTTTTAGCACCCTTTTGGCGATTGCCATGCAGCTAATTTCCAGTCTACGGTCCACGCTGGTCCATTCCGGTGAAGGCAGATATGCTAAGTATTGCAATTGGCCCGCCGGACAAAAGAAAGCTCACGAAGGGACAAGAGACAAGGTATTTTTTGCTCAACCTTAAAATATGTTGTGGACAGAAATAAATACCATACCTTGACTCTGGAAATGATACCCGAAGAGACCGATAATTTTAGAAGAAGGTGAAAGCGTGGACTGGAAGGTTTTTTTCTTCTCTTTATGTACGATTTTTTTCGCCGAGTTAGGGGATAAAACGCAACTGGCCGTCTTTTCTCTGGTTTCGCAATCCAGGGCACCATGGGCGGTCTTTCTTGGAGCCTCCTTGGGCTTGGCATTGGTGACTTTAATTGGTGTGTTGTTTGGTGGAGTATTGACCAAATACATTCCTCCTCTATATATGCGTTTAGGTGCGGCCTTTCTTTTTATTGGGATCGGAGTTTATACTCTTTGGAAAACCTGGTTGGAGATTGCGTAATAATTGTCGTTGTAAAAGCTACTGCGGATGGAGGGAGGAGCGGAGATGACCAAAGGGGACCGCTGGCTGTTCTGGCTCCTTATCGGGGTTGGCCTTTTCTTATTGGCTTGGCAGGCTTGGCCCGCTCCTTCGTCTGAACGGCAGGTCCAAGTCTTTCGCGACGGCGAGCTCCTCTTCAGTTTTCCCCTGACGGAGACGGAGATCAGAACCGAGCAAGTACAAGTGGCGGGCGGCGTGGCAACGATCGAAGTGAGGGACGGGGCCGTCCGTCTGGCGCCCACGGAGGATTATTTCTGTCCGGAACGGATCTGTATCCGGACCGGGTGGATTAAACAACCGGGGGAAGCGATCATTTGTGTTCCCAACAAACTTGTGATCCGGATTGAAGAGCGGGAGGATGGTGTCGATGCCGTCATTTGAACAAAACGGTGTAAACCAAGCCTACCGGGATTTTGCCTTGGTCTATGATGAGATGATGCGTGAACTTGATTACCCGGCCTGGGTGGAGTATGTTCTTTTTTTATACCAAAACCATACGGCTTTTTCGGGGAAAGCTCCTGGCCGCTCGCTTTTGGATTTGGCCTGCGGTACCGGGAGCTTTATGGCGTTAATGATGGAGAAAGGGTGGAAGGTAACGGGAGTCGACCAGTCTCCTTCGATGCTGGCGATCGCCGGGGATAAACTGGGGCGGATCAAGGGAGACTACCGGCTTTTCCACCAGGATATCCGGGAACTGGATCTTGATGAACAGTTTCCGTTGATTACTTGTCTGTGTGACAGCCTTAATTACCTGTTACTTTATGGTGAGTTGCAACAGGTATTGGTCCATATCTACCACCACCTGTTACCGGGCGGGATCGCCATTGCCGACTTTAACACGGAATATAAATACCGGGAAATCCTGGGTGACAATACTTTTTGTGCCGTCTTTGAAAACTCTGCTTATATTTGGGCCAATTACTTGGAACCGGCCGCCCGCCTTTGCCGGATGGAGATTGATTTCTTTGCCCGGGAAAAGGGCGATCTTTTCCGCCATTTCCGGGAGATCCACTGCCAACGCTGGTATGAACCGGCTGAAATTGAAGAGGCGGCGTTGAAGGCCGGGTTTTCCCGGGTGCGTTGTTTTAGCGCCTTTACGCAGCAGCCCCACCAACCGAAAGACGAGCGGATCTTTTTTGTCTTTACGCGGGAGGCGTAAACCGGCACACCCTTTTGTGCCCCCACATATACTATACCAATGGGGGGAGTCGGGGTGCTGGCGAAAACATCGGAATTAAGAGAACGGGAAGTCATTAATATTTTAGACGGAAAAAAACTGGGATTCACCAGTGATTTAGAGATTGATCCCGTATCAGGCAAGATCCTTGCCCTGGTCTTGCCCGCACCGGGCCGTTTTCGGTGGCTACTTGGCCGCAACGAGGAGATTATCATCCCCTGGCGGCAAATCAAGAAGATTGGTTCCGATGTCATCCTGGTTGAACTGCCCGAAAAGGTAGAAGCCAATACTTACATCGATCTTTCCGGGGGACATTAGTCCGGCCCGTGGTTGCATCTCGCTGCGGTCGGCAAGGAGTTGTTTGATTTTTTTGTTCAAGAAGCGGACAAGCCTTTTGGTCGGTCGACCGGGTGTAACAGGTATCATGATCAGCAAAGAAGGAGGCGGAATATGATCAAGACAATTGCCGATCTACATACGCATACTTTTCTCAGTGACGGCGTCCTCTCGCCCTGCGAACTGATTCACCGGGCGTTTCTCAACGGGTACCAAGTGATTGGCCTCACCGACCATGTCGGCCTTGGCACGATGGAAAGGGTCCTGGCGGAACTGCGGGAAGAACGCCGGCTGGCGGAAAAATACTGGGCAATCAAGATCCTGGTGGGGGTGGAGCTCACTCATGTTCCCGCCGCCGCCATTTCCGAACTGGCGAAGCGGGCAAAGGACTTAGGGGCCGATCTGGTGGTAGTACACGGGGAAACCCTTGTCGAACCGGTGGAACCGGGTACCAACCGGGCGGCCGTGAGTTGCCCGGAGGTGGATGTCCTGGCCCATCCCGGTTTGCTCACCGAAGAGGAAGCGAGGCTGGCCGTCGAAAACGGTGTATTTCTTGAACTTTCGTCCCGCCGGGGTCATTGCCTCGCCAATGGGCATGTGGCGGCGCTAGCCCGGAAAACCGGAGCGCATCTTTTAATTAATTCGGATGGCCATCAACCTTCTGATTTATTGACGTGGGAGTTTGTGTCCCGTGTCGGGCGGGGAGCCGGTCTTGACGCCGCCGAACTTGAACAAGTAATGTGCGAAAACCCGCAGAAATTGCTGCGCAAGATAAAAGGGTGCGCCAAGGATTAAATCTCCTTGGCCGCGCCCTTTTTTTTCTGGTCTTTACGCAGGTCCCACGGGAGCAGGACCTTCCAGCGGGCTTGGGTCAAAAGTTCGTCGAGGGTGGCGCAGACTTCCAAGTACCGGTCCCAACGGGCGTGTTTCAGGCGTTGACTGATGGCGGCCTGGGTTACCCCTAAAAGCTCAGCCATCTCCACTTGCGTCCGGCCGCGGCGGACCAGTTTGATTGCCTCCCGGTGGGCTTCGCTCCAATTGTTACGGAGATCACTTTCGATGGCGAAAAGGGTGTTTACGGTTCTGGTCAAAAAAGACGAGGGAAGACGGACCACGATATCCTGGTTGCCGCGGGCGGCTTCTTTTAGTGCCCGGTTGACGCGGGTCCACGCCGGCCCGCTTTCTTCATAGGCCTCGGGGTCCATTTTGCCGCTGATGCTGCCTACACCTAACGCGTAATTAAAACGGGCCGGATTCATTTCCAAATCAACCAACTGAATTAACTGGATCAGACGGGGCGTTTCCTGGACCATCAGAATACCTTTTACTTCGGTGTCGTCTGCGTTGAAATTACCGGCGAGAAAAGGGCGAAAAGCACTATTCAGTAAAGCGGCGGCCTCCTGTAATATCTTGCTTCCGGTACCTTCCGGGGGCCGCGAACCTTTGTTTTGCAAGGCCAATTTAACCACGGCATAAAGAGTAGGGGGCAAGTTAACCCCTCCTTCTTTTTCGAAACTTCTATATATAATTCGCAATCTTTGGGGAAATTCCTTTCGGTCTGCGGTTGGTATAAGAACCGTTACTAATAAATTACTTATAATTACTAATAAATAAATAGTCAAATAATGAACGAATAATGCGTAAATAATCCGGGAAGCAGACACGAAAAATGTAGGCTATTGCTGGGTATGGGGCGAAAATGTTTAATTCCGGACAAAAAAAGCGCGCGGGCAGGGAAAAACTTCCCCGGCGCGAATAATGATTGTGCGTTACAAATATTGGTCGGGAGGGAAAGCGGAAGTGAAGGTCAGGTACCGCATAAAGCTTATCCTCTTATGCAGTCTCCTTATTTTTTTGGCTTTAACCTTGAGTCTGCCGGGAAACACTGCTTCTTTCTTCGCTGATATGGAGCTCAATCTGGAAAAACAGATTGGCCGGAACAGTTACGAAAGCATCATTGCCCAGATGAAAGTGGTTGAGTTACCGGAGGCGGAGATGGAGCGTTTAAATAACATCTTCAACCGTTTGGTCCAGGTTTGCTCCCGCCGCAAAGAATTGAAGTTTACCTTGACGGTGGTTGAGGAAGCTTCGGTAAACGCCTTTGCGCTGCCGGCCGGTTACATCTTTGTCCATACTGGTTTGCTGTCGTACGTGCAAAGCGATGGGGAACTGGCCGGAGTGCTCGCTCATGAAATAGCCCACGTGGACCGTAAACACGGGATGAGTGCCATCAAACGGCAGGTTGGGATGGCTCTTTTGCTGCAGATCTTTTTAAAGGACGCCGGCGAACAGATTACCAAGATCGGTAATTTGGCCATCAACTTGACACAGTTGGGATACGGCCGGGAAGCCGAATACGAAGCCGACCGTTACGGCGTTTATTTTATGGAGCGGGCCGGTTATTCCCGGACCGAGATTCTTAATTTTTGGTACCGGTTGGTCGAGGAGAGCGGCGGCGGGGGGAACCCGGGCATCCTCCAGCTTTTCTCCACCCATCCGCCGACCTCGGAACGGATTAAAAGGATTAAGGCACTCCCGCCTACTCCCACCCAATAGTGGCGGGGGGTTTGCGGTAATGTCGTAAACCACCCTGTTGAATTGGGGTACTTCACTGACAATCCGGTCGGCGACCCGCGCCAGTATTTCCGGGGGGAAACGATACCAGTCGGCGGTGTTCGTCAACGACAGTCTTGGCCAGCTGTAGTCGACGAATGTTGACATGTCCTTATAATAGTGATACCATTTAAGTGGTGCCCATTGCTAGAAACGATAACACATGGAAGCATACCCATATCCAATCTCCCTTTATCAAGCAGGACAGTTGCTTAACGGTCCTGCTTTTATTGTGAGAAATATGTCGACAGATTTCATATTACAAATATTGACATTATCGGCAGCCTGCTCCGAACTACCATCTTTTTTTAAAAGGCATATTCGTTATTGCATTGACTTATATATGTTGTCGATATTATAATTTGCTTTGGGATAGCAACATGAAACTGCTGCTCTTCACTCTAAAATTATATGAGAGATTGTGAAAGGATGATCAATGTAATGCCAAAAATTGTAATCATTGGCGGTGGTTACGCCGGTGTTCTGACTGCCAAGAAATTGGCCAAAAAATTTAAGAAGGATCCGACAACTTCGATTACAATTATCGACAAAAACCCCTTTCATACAATGCTTACCGAACTACATGAGGTCGCGGCGGGAAGAGTTGAAGAGGACAGCATTAGAATAAGCTTTCGCAAGATCTTTGCCGGTCGTAATATCAATTTTGTTCAAGACTTCATCGAAGAGGTTGACCTCCAGCAGAAAAAGGTTCTTGGTCGTAGCGGAACGTATGACTACGACTATTTAGTGATGGCGGTTGGGTCACGCCCGACTTATTTTGGGATTCCAGGAGCAAAAGAGTATACTTTCCCGCTTTGGTCTTATGAAGATGCAGTCCGGTTGCGGGAACACATTCTTGACCGTTTCCGCCGGGCGGCGGCCGAAACCAACCAGCAGGAAAGAAGCAGACTGCTTACTTTCCATATTGTTGGTGCCGGCTTGACGGGGGTGGAGATGGCCGGGGAACTTGCCGAATACGTGCCGATTTTATGCGAGCGGTTTGAGATTGACCGGAAGGAGGTCTCTTTATTCAACGTCGACCTTGTTCCACGTCCCGTGCCGACCCTTCCGGAAAAGCTTTCGGTTAAAATACAGCGTCGCCTGGAAAAGATGGGCGTCCGGATGCTCCTTAACACCAAGGTTGTGGCGATAGGTCCGGATTACATTGACTTGAGTACCGGGGAGCAGGTTAGCAGGCAGACTGCCGGTACGGTGATTTGGGTGGCGGGGATTGAATCGGCCCATGTCGACTTTAAGCCGGAGGATACCGTGACCACGGCGGCACGGGGGCGGTTGGACACCGATAAATACCTCCGCAGTGTCGATGATGAAAGACTATATGTGGCCGGTGATAATATAAATTACATCCCTGCAGGCGCTTCCGAGCCGGTACCGCAGATGGTGGAAAACTGTGAGCAAAGCTCCGCTATTGTAGCGCATAATATCTATGTTTCGATCACCGGTAAAGGCCAACTGAAGGAGTATAAGCCTTCCTTCCACGGGGTGATGATCTGTATCGGCGGCCGTTACGGGGTCGCCCGGGTTGGTCTGCCGGGGTTCATGGTAAATCTCCCGTCCTTCCCGGCGATGTTCACCAAACACTTCATCAATATCGTCTATTTCGCCCAGGTGCTTGGGTGGAACAAAATATTCAGCTACCTTAAGCATGAATTTTTCACTATCCGTAATAAACGGAGTTTTGTTGGTGGACACTTGAGCAACCGGACCCCCAGTTTTCTTCTGGTTCCCATCCGGCTATGGCTCGGTGGAGTCTGGCTCTTCGAAGGTGTTATGAAGATCGTGGGTGGGTGGTTGCGTTCGCCCAAACTCACCGGCTTTTTTGGTGGGGCCAACGCCTGGTACGATATGATCCTGGGGAAGGCAACCGACGGGGTTAACTCTGCGACGACCGCGGCGGCAGCCTTAAACGACGCGGTCTCGGCGGCCACTGAGGTTGCGGCTCCCGTTGCCGACGCCGTAGCAGCGGCTACGAATACCATAACGAGCGCTGCTCCGGATGCGGTGGCGGCGGCGACGGAGGCTGTATCGGCGGTGGCTGATGCGGTGGCCTCGGCTACCCAGGCGGTTCCGCAGGCCGTTGCTTCCGTGGGGACCGTCCTTATGAACTGGAATATCTTCGGTCTATTCAAAATGATCTTTGTCAGCGGCAAGTCGCTTGTCCAGTCCACGCTGGCCGATTTTGCTTTCAAACTGGACATTCCCATTTTAAACTGGTTTATTAACACTTTTGTTTTGCCGTACGACTGGATGCAGATGGCCATGCAGATTTTCGTTGTAGCAGCCGAAATTCTGATCGGCCTGGCGTTAATTGCGGGCCTGTTTACGACTCCGGCCAGTGCCTTGGCGCTTGTCTTGCTGTTTATGTTCATGACCACCACCGGTTTGTATCTGTCAACTTTCTGGATGTTCTTTGCGGCCATCGCCCTGCTCTGGGGGGCGGGCAGCATCTTTGGTCTCGACTATTACGTTACCCCCCTTCTGAAAAAACTTTGGAAGCGGTTGGGGTTTGTAAGGCGGTTATATATCTATCATGATTAATATCAATAAAGTTAATATCAACAAAGCCCATTTGACATCGATTAACCAACCCGTTCCTGCCAGGGACAAACTGGAGTTTGACCAGGCTATACAACGGGTGGAGCAGGAGATCCGAAAACTTCTCCAAAATGCTCCGCCCCTGATCCGGCCTCAGACGTCCCACCTTGCCCGGGCGACCGGAAAAGGGATCCGTGCGCGGTCTTTACTTGCTTGCGCCATGGACAGTGACGGTCTGGTTACGCCTGGTGCGGTGCGGGCGGCCACTGCGGTTGAGCTGTTGCATCTGGCGACGCTTATTCATGACGACATCATTGATGAGGCCGACACCCGCCGGGGTATTGAGGCGTTGCATGTGAAATTTGGCCAGAAGATCGCCGTTCTCTGTGGGGATTATCTGTTCTGTCTGGCCTTTGACCTTGCTTCGTCGATTTCCCCGCGGGAAGCGGACCGGAATAAAGTGAGCGTCGTTTTGCCTTCTTACTTTACCGAGATCTGCCTTGGCGAAATCCGCGAATTCAGTAACACCGGGAATCTTGACCTTAACGAAGGCGAGTATATCCGGATCATCTCCGAAAAGACAGCTGCTCTGTTTGAGGCTTCTTTCCACGCCGGTTTCCTGCTCTCCGATGAACCGGCGGAAGTCAAGGACATTTACCTTACGATCGGTAAAGAAATGGGGATCATCTTTCAATTGACCGACGACTGCCTGGACTTTATCTCCTCGAAGAAAAAGGTAAAGAAACCGGTGCTCACTGATTGCCGGCGCGGGGTAGTGACGTTACCCCTCATTTATGCGATGCAGGTCGATAAAACGCTCCGGGGCAAGATCGAAAAAGGTTTGACGGAGCAGGAATTGAAAGCGGCCGTTTTGGCGGCCGGGGGGATCGAATATACCCGGGCGAAGATTGAGGAACGCCGGGAAAAAGCGGAGCAGCTTATCGCGGTGCTGCGCTCTCCGGGAAAGAGGGACCGTTTGGAAGGGCTGCTCAAGCAGGCTGCCACGGTGTAGATTTGCTGCGAAGGAGAAAGACAACAATGGATATTGGTGTGGCGACTTGCCGTGCGGAAAGAAGCGAACAACCCTTAATCCGGAGGATATTCCGGTATGTCGAGATCAAGACCAAAATCACCAGCACTTTTCCGTTTCTGATGGGACTGGCCTATCTCTATTCCTCTGGCTATGCGATTGACCCGCTTAGGACGGTCGTTTTTTTCCTGGGCATGTTCTGCTTTGATCTGACGGCGACGATGATTAATAATTATTGCGACACGAAAAAGAACCGGCAGACCCTTCCTTTTCCGCGGCCCACCGCCAAAGTGCTCCTGCTTCTGATGTTTGCGGTCAGTGTCGCGTTGGGCCTATACCTTGTTTACCTGTCGGACCTGGTGGTTTTGTTCCTAGGCGCGCTTTGTTTCTTTTTCGGGGTCATATACTCCTTTGGACCGGTCCCCATTTCCCATGGCCCCTACGGGGAGATCGTTTCCGGCTTCTTTTACGGATTGGTCATTCCCGGAATCTTATTTTATATCAATATTCCCGCGGGCGGTCTCTTTTCTTATGCACTGGCGGATGGAAAACTCTCACTTCTGGTTGACCTCCGTGCCATGATCGGTCTCCTGATGTTGTCGGTTGTTCCGTTCTGCCTGACGGCCAACATCATGCTGGCCAACAATATCTGTGATGTGGAGCGCGATGTGGCGGTCCGCCGGTACACCCTGGCCTATTATCTTGGGAGGAAAGGGCTGTGGCTTTTCGCCGCCCTGTACTATCTCGCCTATCTTTCCGTGGTTGCCATGGTTGTGTTGGGGTTTCTTTCACCCCTCAGCTTGCTCCTGCTCCTGACGTTGATTCCCGTCCAAAAGAACATAAATCTGTTCTTGGCGAAGCAGGATAAAGATGAGACCTTCAATGTGGCGGTTAAAAACTTCCTCCTTGTGATCATTCCCCACACGGTCTTGATCTTTCTGGGTGGTTTGCTGTCGGCTCGATAAAAAAAGATAATAAAAACGAATCTAATTAATTTAATTAAAAGGAGGCTAAAGTATGAAAAAGTTATTTCTGTTAATCCTGGTGGTATTACTCGTTGTTGGACTCATGGCGGGCTGTGGAAAAGCGAAGCCGGAAAAGGTGAAGACCGGTCTGGCGGTCATTACCGGGGTTGGTAAATCGACCAACGCCGGGGCGGAGCCCGGACAGGCGCAAATCGATTCCACGGTTGTTGCCGTTACGGTGGACAGCAAGGGCAAAATCGTAAAGTGCGTAATCGATGCGGTACAAAGCAGGATAAGATTTGATGCGTCCGGTAAAATACTTACTCCGCTCACGACCGAATTTCCGACCAAGAATGAACTTGGCGAAGCTTACGGGATGAAACGGGCCTCCGGCATCGGGAAGGAATGGAACGAACAGGCGGCAGCCCTGGCCAAGTATGTGGAAGGCAAGACGGTTAATGAGGTGAAGAACATTGCCGTGGACGCCAGCAAGCATCCCACCGGTTCCGACCTGAAGGCTTCGGTTACCATGGCGATTGGCGATTACATCGCCGCCATCGAAAAGGCGGTGGCGCGAGCTCAGGATCTTGGGGCGACGGCCGCTGACCAACTGCGCCTCGGGGTGGTAACTACGATGGCAAAATCGACCAACGCGGGCGAAAATTTAGGGCTTGCCGAGGCGTATTCCACCTACGTGGCGATTACCCAAGATGCGAAAGGGACCATCACCAGCTGTGTCATCGATGCGTCGCAAGGCAGGGTTAATTTCAATTCTTCCGGCCAGATCACGACGGATCTCTCCGCCCCGATTAAATCCAAAAACGAGCTGGGTGAAGCTTACGGGATGAAACGGGTCTCCGGTATCGGGAAGGAATGGAATGAACAAGCGGCTGCCTTTGCCAAGTATGTGACCGGCAAAACTCCCGCCCAAGTAGCCGCGATTGCTGTAGACGCATCCCAGCATCCGGTCGATAAAGATCTGCTGGCGACGGTCACGGTTGCTATCGGGGATTTCAAAGCCGCTCTGGCGAAAGCAGCCGGCCAATAACGGCTCATAATAGAGCGGACCGATCTAGCTAAGCAACAAAAAAAAAACAGCCTACAATCTGTGACGGCGGAAAAGGAAACGCAGGATGAAACGACTAACCCTTTTTTTCCTTACTTTTGTGCTGCTGACGACGGTCGGTTGTCGGCCCAAAACAACCAGATACCAGGCGGAGTTTTTGGGGCTGTTTGATACGGCGACCACCGTTATCGGCTACGCCGAAAGCCAGGAAGAATTTACCGCCCTCGCCCGGAAGATCCAGGAAAGGCTGACCAGATACCACCAGCTGTATGATATCTATCAAGACTATGAGGGCCTAAACAACATAAAAACCATCAATGACCATGCGGGCGTCGCCCCGGTCAGGGTGGACCCCGAGATCATTGCTCTCTTGCGTTTTGCGAGAGAGCAATATTTTGCCACCGGGGGCGCGGTAAATATTGCGTTCGGACCGGTGCTTAAGATCTGGCATGATTACCGGTCGCGGGGGATTGATGACCCGGAGGCGGCGGAAGTTCCCCCCCCGGGGACTGCTCGAAGAGGCGGCACGGTTTACCGCGCTTGAAGGAATGATCATTGACGAGTCCGCCTCAACGGTCTATCTTACCGAGGCGGGCATGCGCCTTGACGTTGGGGCGGTCGCCAAAGGGTACGCCGTGGAACGGGTCGCCCAGTCGCTGGAAGCGGAGGGGGTTTCTTCCCTCCTGCTCAGTGTGGGGGGGGAATATCCGGGCGATCGGCGGCAAACCGGACCGCGAGGGGGTCAAGCCCTGGAAGATCGGGATTAAAAACCCGGATCCGGAAAGCCCGGTGTCCGAGCTGTGCAACGTGCTGATCGAGGGAAAGTCTGTTGTGTCGAGCGGTTCATATGAGCGTTATTACACCGTCAACGGGACAAGGTACCACCATATCATCGACCCCAACACCCTGATGCCAGCGGCCTTTTTCACGAACGTGACGGTGATCTGCCCCGACTCGGGGCTGGCGGATGCGCTGTCGACGGCGCTCTTCAATCTGCCCCTGGATAAAGGAAGAGAACTTGTGGCCAGTCTTGATGGGGTGGAAGTCTTGTGGGTAACGGTAAGCGGCGACATCATTTATTCTGAAGGGTTCGGCGCATACCTGGCAGAAAAGAATTGGTAGCGGGGGACCGGTCCCGTTAACCAATCTGGTAAGAGTTGCCAGTACACCCATGGTGTTCTACCATTCCATCTTTGTTTTTATTTCGTGATTGTTTCGACCTTATTTCTTCCCAGCAAGCGGTTGGGAAGTTTTTTTTGGGGCGGAGTGGAGTGGTGTGATGCGGCGAAAAATTCTCGTTTTAATGGCTGTATTCATTGGTTTTTGTTCACTGATTTACCTTTATACTTTTTTGCATGAAGGCGGCCACGCCCTCGTGGCGATGCTCGGGGGCGGAAAAGTAGAGGAATTTGTTTTAGGCGTGAATGCACATGTCCGTGTTTCCGGCACGGCTTTTACGCCTTTTTGGGAAGCCCTTTTTCATGCGGCCGGGGTGTTATTGCCGGTTATCATCCTGCTTATGGCGTTGCTTTTTTATCGCCCCCAAATAAAAAAAGGCTTTTATCACGTATTTTACATCGCAATCTGGCTCTGCATCACCGGCTCCCTGTGGGCCTGGGTTGTTATTCCGTTGGTTACGCTGTTTGCGACCGGCCCGGCATATGACGATACAATCAAATTCTTACGGGTTACCGGGTTCCACCCCCTGATTGTTGCTTCCGCGGCAATTCTGATGATGGGGATGCTGTTTTTATTGGCGAAGAAGAAAGGGCTTTTTAAGAAGACCGGAGAGCTTATGCGGAGTTGGAAAGAAACCCGTCGGGAAGGGGAAGGGGGGCCTAAGTTTATTTTCCCAAGTCAGCCCAGGTTTCCTCCAGCTCATACAGGGCGGCCAGGGCGCCACCGGTCTCTTCGGCCGCCACGTATCCTTTCAACCGGGCCAGGCTATGCTGGAAGTTGTTAATCTCGTCCCGTTCTTCACTGAATTGGAGGAGACGGACCGCCCGGCGCCAGGCCGATTCAAGCCGGTTTAAATTGGCCGCCGCTTCTTGCCATTCTCCGCGGGTAATCATCTGCTCTATGCGCTGAAAATAGAACGGCACCGGCTCTGTCAACCCGTATTTTTTGAAAAAGGTTCCGCTGTTCATAAAGAGTATGAAAATGGCCAGGATTACGCTGGGAATCACTTTTGTCATGAAAAAGCGGCCGATTTTTTTTACCTCCCTTGGCTACTCATTGTTTGTGTTCGGTTCTTGGAATCCGGTCGCTTGTCGCCGCGTCTGTTGGTATTGGCTGACGTAGAGTTCGCCTTCGGTGTTTAAGAGGGCAAGGGCGACCTCGCGCGGGCTATTGATGCCTTGCGCCTTTAATTGCTGGTCCAACCAGTTCCGGTCCAGGTTAACCTGTTTAAGGTTGGCGTCGATCACGGTTCCGTCGTAAATCAGTTCGGTACTGATCCCCTGGTATTTTGTGGGGATTTTTAAATCGTCCGGAGTTACCGCCGCGTATTGGCTCTTCTTCAAAACCGAAATCTTCCCGTCCGTCTCCAGGATGGCAAATTCCACTACTTTTAAGTCAAAGATTTGCTGGTGCCGCAACTGGGTCAGGAGATCATCAATGGTGAACCGCATCTTCTTTAGGTTTTTCTCCATAATCTGTCCGTTTTTGATGAGAATGACCGGTTCCCCGTTGATATATTTGGCGACCCCGCGGGAGTGTAAAGTGATCCATTGGAGGAACCAAACGGCCGCGGTCCAGGTGGCCAGGCCAACCCAATGGGGCCACGCCCGGCTGGAGAGGTCGGTGGTTAATGTGGCGGCAATGGAGCCGATGGTAATCCCGTGGATATAGTCAAAAAAGGTTAATTCACTGACTTGTTGTTTCCCCAGGATGCGGGTGAAGATGAGAAGGGTAAGAAAGGCAATAATTCCCCGTACAAAGACAACGGCTGCTTCGTTCAAGGGCCCACCTCCTCCCCGTGAGTGTTTGCCGCCTTTAGTTTGTCCTATTTGGCGGAATAAAAATTACCCCGCCGGAAGGAGGGGTAATTAGCCACTAATCTTTTGTGCATAATAGTTTGCCGGCCCCGGAACGGGGAGCGCGGCGTTTTACTTCAGAATCTCTTCAATCTGTTGCAGCTCCGCCGGGGTAAAGTCCAGGTTGGCAAGGGCGCCGACACAGTCCTCGATCTGGCTGACTTTGCTGGCCCCGATTAGGACCGAAGTCAGCCGGCCTTCCCGCAAAAGCCAAGCGACGGCCATCTGGGCCAGACTCTGGCCACGGGCCTTGGCCAGCTCATTTAAGCGGCGCACCTTGGCGATTTTGTCTTCGGTGATGTCCTGCGGGTTAAGGAAGGGACTGCTGCTGGCCGCCCGGGAATCGGCCGGAATGCCGTTTAGATAACGATCGGTCAGTAACCCCTTGGCCAGCGGTGAATAGGCGATACTGCCCACCCCCTCCGCCTTCAAGAGGGACAACAAGCCGTCTTCCGGCCAGCGGTTGAACATGGAATAGGACATCTGGTGGATTAGGCAGGGTGTACCCAGCTCTTTCAAGATTGCCAGCGCTTTTTTGGTGGTCTCCACATCATAGTTGGAGAGGCCGACGTAGAGGGTTTTACCTTGACGCACCAGCAAATCCAGGGCGGACATGGTTTCTTCCAGGGGGGTTTCGGGATCGGGACGGTGATGGTAGAAGATGTCCACGTACTCAAGGCCCATCCGCTTTAAACTTTGGTCAAGGCTGGCGACGAGATATTTTTTGGAACCCCAGTCGCCGTAAGGCCCGGGCCACATCCAATATCCGGCTTTGGTGGAGATAATCAATTCATCCCGGTACCCGTGGAGATCCAGTTTTAAAATGCGGCCAAAGTTTTCTTCCGCCGCCCCCGGGGGTGGACCGTAGTTGTTGGCCAGATCAAAATGGGTGATACCCAGGTCAAAAGCCCTTCTGATCATGGCCCGGCTGTTTTCGAAAAGGGTGACGCCGCCAAAGTTGTGCCATAAGCCCAAGGCGACGGCCGGCAGTTTCAGTCCGCTCCGTCCGCAGCGGTTGTATTTCATGATGTCATAACGCTGCTCGCTTGGTAGGTACGCCATGACAATGATACCTCCTTTGGTAAAGATCATATTTCTTTATTCTTGCCCCATTTACTTGCGTTGGAAATCTTTTTTCGTCATTTGTTCCTGTCGTACGTGTGTGTTTGCTCTTGTCCGTTTTCGCCTTATTCTTCTTACTTCGCGATGGACCGGGATCCTCCTTCTTACGGACCTTTCGGCGATGGACGGGATTTTGCGTGGCCTATTATCACTTTTATTATAAAAAAACCTAATAAAAAACGGATAAAAGGAATTTCACGAAGGAAGTCCTTTGATCCGTTTGGTGACAAAATGAGTACTTCGGATTTATACTCCCGGTTTATAAGCGGCGACCGGAAGGAGGTCGGTCAACGGCACAATCTCATACCCCATGGCTTGCAAGTTGGTAATCAGCGCGGGGAGGGCCTTAACGGTGGGGGTCAGGTCCTGGCCGCTTCCGCCGGCCGAGTGCATGAGGATAATCGCTCCCGGTTTAACCTGGGACATGATATTGGCCAAAATTTGATCGGCCTGGTGGTCGGCCCGCCAGTCTTTGGAATCCACCGACCAGTTAACCATGGTGTATCCGGCCGTGACCAGCCGGTCCAGACCTTCGGCGGTCATTTCGCCATAGGGCGGCCGGAGTAAAGCTGTTTCCCGGCCGGTGATCCTCTTGACCAACCCTTCCGTCTTTGTCACTTCCGCCACGATCTGCACGGTGGTGAGTTTCCGAAAATCGGGGTGGCTATAGGAGTGGTTGGCGACAAGATGTCCTTCCCGGACCATCCGGGTGACCACCCATTCCCGACCGGCAATATTGGCTCCCTTCAAGAAGAAAGTGGCTTTGACGCCAAATTGAGCAAGAAGATCCAGGATCTGTGGGGTGTACTCCAGATCCGGCCCGTCGTCAAAGGTGAGGGCGACCTGCTTGCGTTGGGTTGCGCCCTGGAGAAAAACTTTTCCCGGGTGGCGGGCCATCAGGGCGGGAATATTCCAGACATAAGCGTTTCCGTTCCCGCCGGTGGCGGGCTGGGTTACGGCCGGAACCTTCAACCATTGTCCCGTGTATATTTGGTCGGCGCTTAACCAGTTGCGCTGGCGTAACCATGACAAATTGGTCTGAAACTTTTGGGCGATGGTAAAGAGGCTTTCGTTGTTTTGTACCGTATAAAGTTTTTCATCGGCCAAAGTCGCCGGTTCCGGGATGAAGAGGACTTGTCCGGGGATGATATAACCGGCCCGGTTCAACTGATTATGGCTGGCGATGCTTTCCGGGCTCGCCCCATGCCATCGGGCAATCTGAAAAACCGTATCGCCCGGCTGGACCTGGTAGGTACGGGACGCCGCGGCTGGAAGAGAAACTCCCGCCAGAAAAAAGAGCGCCAGTGCTATGCTGAGGGGGGAGCGGAATCTGTTGATCATCTTAAGGATCCTCCTTAACCTAAGAATCACCCTTTATAGAGCGGGGGACGGGATTACATAAAAGAATACCGTCTTCCTTCCAATATTGGCGGTTAAGGACCGGATACCTTTAAGTAAATGGTGGGAAACTGGGAATAAGTGGTGCGGTTTGGGTAATCCTAGGTGTTCTGGCTCTTTTTCTTTTCTTCTGCCGCGGCGCACCGCCAACACAAGGCCTTATACTTATCTTTCCCGCCGACCAAAACCTGGGCTTTCTTCTCCACCAGGCTATAGCTGATATTGGCGGGCTCAAAACAGTTTTCGCAGACCGCATGTAACTTTGTAACTGTACTGGCGATTGCCATCAGTTGGGGCATAATGCCGAACGGCTCGCCATCCGAATCCATATCCAAACCGGCGACGATAAAGATCTTTGCCGTGCCCTTCTGCTCGTAGGCTTTGAGTAACCGGTAGACGGCTTCGCCAAAAAACTCTCCTTCGTCGAAGCCGATCACTTCGTTCTGATTGATAATCTGTTCGATGGTGGCCGTATCGTTACTGCCGACGGTAATCGAATCAAATTCTTTGCCGTTATGGGTTCTGACCTTGGTTGTCCGCGTGTCCAGGTCCGGTTTGACCAGTACTACACGGCGCTTGGCAATCGAGTGGCGTTCGAGTCTTCTGATCAACTCGTCGGTTTTGCCGGCAAACATACCTCCGGTAATTACCTCTAACATTCATCAATCACTCCTAAAGATTCTTTTCGACCGTTGCCTTTAGGATCATAGCACAGAAAGCATCTTTCGCCTAGTTTTTTCCGGGGATTTAATCCGACAAATTCCAAACCTTGCTCCTTATTTCGTGGTATTTTAACAATGGAATGATATAATGGTGAAGAGGATTGGGTTCTGGTGTTTTCTTTGGTGAACCGTGTTGATTGAAGGATATGTTGCAAATTGGAGGATACCATTGATGAGCCCAAAGATGAAAAAATTCTTCTCCTATTACCGGCCATACCTGCGGATTTTTGCCCTGGACATGGCTTGCGCCTTCACGGCGTCCGGGCTTAGTCTGGCTTTTCCTTTGCTTGTCCGCTATATTGCGGCCGAGCTGTTCCAGCCGGACGGACCGGTGGCGACCGCTTCTTTTTTGCTAATCACCCTGGTGCTGGTGGCGATGACCGTCGCCGAGTACTACTGTAACTTTTTTATCACTTATTACGGGCATGTGATGGGCGCCCGGATGGAAGCGGATCTGCGGAATGAACTTTTTGCCCATTTGCAGAAGTTGTCCTTTAGTTATTACGACAACCAGAAGACCGGCCAGATTATGTCCCGGATCACCAACGATCTCTTTGAGATCACCGAACTGTACCACCACGGTCCGGAGGATCTTTTGATCTCCGCCGTCAAACTGGTCGGTTCCTTTATCATTCTAATAACGATCAATCCACCCCTTACTTTAATTGTCTTTAGTTTCATCCCGCCGATGTTTCTCTTTGCCTACCATTACAACCGGAAAATGCGCCAGGCGTTCCAGAAAAACCGGGCGCGGGTGGCGGCGATTAACGCCGGGATTGAGGATAGCATCTCGGGGGTCAGGGTCGTTAAGTCCTTCGCCAACGAACACCTGGAGCTGGAGAAGTTTCACCGCAACAACCATCTCTACTTGGAGAGCAAGAAGGACAGTTATTATTACATGGCACGCTACCACAGTGGGATCAACGCTTTTAGTTCCATGATTTATGTGGCGGTGGTGATTGCGGCCGCCATCCTAATCCAGATCGGCAAGGTAAGTACGCTGGATCTGGTCACCTTTTTGCTGTACATCAACGCCTTTTTGGATCCCATCAAAAAACTGGTCAATTTCGGCGAACAGTTTCAAAACGGCTTTTCCGGGTTTGACCGTTTTTACGAGATCCTCCAGATTGCCCCCGATATTGTGGACAGCCGAGAGGCGGTCGAGCTTACCGAGGTGAAGGGGGAGATTGCCTTTGAGAATGTGTCCTTCCGTTACCCGGGGACGACGACCAATGTCCTTTCTCACGTCAATTTGAAAGTGGCGGCGGGGGAATACGTGGCTTTGGTGGGGCCGTCGGGGGTGGGCAAGACCACTTTGTGCAGTCTGATTCCCCGGTTTTACGAGGTGACGGAGGGCCGGATTACCCTGGACGGGATTGATATCAGGGAGATTAAACTGAAATCCCTCCGGCGGAAGATCGGCATTGTCCAACAGGATGTTTATCTCTTTGCTGGAACGGTCCTGGAGAATATCCGGTACGGGAAACCGGAGGCGACGGTGGAAGAGGTGATTACGGCGGCGAAAAAGGCCAACGCTCATGATTTTATCATGGCCTTGCCCGAGGGGTATGAGACCAACATCGGCCAGCGGGGTGTTAAGCTTTCCGGCGGGCAGAAACAGCGGCTCAGCATTGCCCGGGTCTTTTTGAAGGACCCGCCGATTCTCATCTTTGATGAAGCCACCTCCGCCTTGGATAACGAGAGCGAAAAAGTGATCCAGGAGTCCATGGAAGCCTTGGCCAAAGACCGGACCACTTTTGTGATCGCCCACCGGCTGTCCACGATCAGAAACGCCCGGCGTATTCTGGTCCTGGCCGAGGACGGGATTGTGGAAGAGGGAACCCATGAAGAGCTGATCGCGCGGAACGGACTCTACGCCCAGCTTTACCGGTTGCAGTTTGCCTGACTTTAAAGTGATAATTGCCGTTTCTAATGAAATTTTAATCTTGTTCCAAGAGTCCTCAAAGGGTCGGATGTTATGATTAGTTCAGAAAAATTAAAGGGGGTATCGTGGATGGTTGATTTTGAACAAGTCCAAAAACTGCGGGATTACGCCAATATCACCTTTGAGGAAGCCAAAAAAGCATTGGAAGAAACAAACGGGGATCTGCTGGAAGCGGTGATTAAACTGGAAAAAGAAAACAAAATCCACCGGCCGGAAGCCGCCGGGTACTACAGTTCCCAAAGCGAAGGCCGGAGCGAAGAGGACAGCGCCAAATTCCAGTCTCGTCATAATTCCCATCACAAAGGCCAGTCTTTCCGGGAAATTGTAACCGCCTTTCTGCGCTGGTGCGGAGGGATAATTCATAAAGGAAACATCAACAGTTTCGAGGTACTGCAGGATGACAGCCGCATCATCACGCTGCCCGTGACCGTTCTAGTCGTGCTGCTCCTCTTTGCCTTCTGGATTGTTATTCCCCTTCTCATCCTTGGCCTGTTCTTTGGCTGCCGGTACCGGTTCAGCGGTCCCGATTTGGACAAACCGGCGGTTAATCAGGCGATGGAAAAGGTATCCCAGGCGACGGCGCGGGCCGTTGACACAGTGGTCAACGCGGTCGAGCACATGACGAGGGATGGAGACAAGGATAAAGGTGAAACCAATGGAGCGCATTCTGATCATTGAAGACGAAGAGAAAATAGCCCGTTTTGTCGAACTTGAACTGCAGTTTGAGGGTTATCAAGTGGAGAAGGCTTTTGACGGGAGGGCGGGCCTGGCGTTGGCCCAGGCCAAGCCCTTCGACCTGATTCTCCTCGATATTATGCTTCCCGGACTCAACGGGATAGAAGTCCTGCGCCGGATTCGCCAGTTTTCTAATGTACCCGTGATCTTATTGACTGCCCGCGATACGGTCGTGGACAAAGTCACCGGCTTGGACGGGGGGGGCTGATGATTATATCACAAAACCCTTTGCCATTGAGGAATTGCTGGCGCGGATCCGGGCGGCCTTACGGAAAAACCGCGGTTCGGCTTCGCCTCCGGGGAGCTTGACTGTTGGTGAACTCCGGTTGGATCCGGTCCGCCGGGAATGCTGGGTTGGCACCCGGCAAGTGGAACTGACCAAAAGAGAGTTTGACTTGTTACAGTTCCTCCTGGAAAACAAGAATATGGTGATGCAACGGGAAGTTTTGCTGGAACGGATCTGGGGCTATGATTTTGCGGGGGAAACAAACGTGGTCGATGTTTATATCCGTTACTTACGCGCCAAAATCGAGGAGCCCTTCGGCTGGAAGCTGATTCATACCATACGGGGGGTCGGGTATATAATCAAAGATGAATAAGAAAGAAAAACCGCCTGCCGGCGGCAGTTTTAGTAAAATCCGGTTTTCGCTGGCCTTGAAGCTAAACTTGCGGATGCTGGGGATGCTCCTTTCGGTTTTTATCTCCATGAATCTTTTGCTGAGCATCCTCCTGTTTGGTACGGCCCTCTGGCAAGCCGAAGCTGGAGCCCGGAAGTTTATTGCTGCTTACGACGATAAGCTCGCGCTTGTGGCCGAACCGGCGCTTGCGGCCGCCGGTTATGAGATCAGCATGGGGGAAAGCCGGGAAAACGGCCTGCGTTTACCGGGTTTTATCCAAAACCGGCTTCCCTTGAACGACCCGGAGGCCAGGCGCTGGCTGTCGATGCCCGGCGCTGAAGCGGAAGGGTCGTTTTTTGACCGGGTGCAGGCGGCAACTTATCACATGACGTTGGTCGCTCAAGATACGACCATTCACATCGTCTATGCCTTGGAACCGGATCTCCGGCAAATCTGCTTTATCCTGCTGATTCTGGCGGGCAGTCAGTTTCTTTATTTTATTGGCCGGATTGGCACCAACAATCAGGTGATTCGTCAAACTTTGAAACCCCTTACTGAGATGGCGGAGACCGCGAAAAGCATACACCAGGACATGAGCGGGGCCGGACCCACCGGGGCCGGGATTAAACGCCTGGCGGGGGCGATCAGCACCATCAATGCCAGTGCGCTCAGCCAAGGCCTTTCCATCGATACTTCCCAGAAAGAACTGAAAGATCTGGCTTATGCCATCAACGATATGTTACAGCGCATTAACCAGGCTTATCAGTCACAAGTCCGTTTTGTGGCCGACGCCTCCCATGAACTGCGGACACCCCTTTCCGTCCTGCAGGGTTATGCCGATCTCCTCGACCGCTGGGGTAAACATGATGAGCGCACAATGCAAGAGGCGATTGACGCCATCAAAAGCGAGACGGAGAACATGAAAGTCCTGGTGGAACAGTTACTCTTTCTCGCCCGCGGTGACAACGAAACAATCCCCCTGGAGAAAGTGGTTTTTGATGCCAGAGAGATCGTGGCGGAGATTGTACGTGAAACTCGCCTGATCGATCCGGCGCACACCTTCCAAACCGTGCTGGACGGTCCGGCCTACCTTGAGGCGGATCAGCATTTAATCAAACAAGCCCTCCGCATTCTGGTGGACAACAGCATCAAGTATACCCCGGAGGGGGGAACGATCCGGCTTAAAGTGGGAACCGCGCAGGATACCGTCAAAATCCAGGTGCAAGATGACGGGATCGGGATCCCCCCGGCCGATGTGCCCCGTATTTTTGACCGTTTTTACCGCTCCGACCAGTCGCGGGCCCGGAAAACCGGCGGCTCCGGTCTGGGGCTGGCCATCGCCAAATGGATCATCGACCATCATGGGGGCTATTATGAGGTGCTAAGCCGGTTGGGGATTGGAACCCGGATTACGATAAACTTTCCCGCCGCCCGGCCACCCCTGGCCGGTTCGGGGGAAGCATCCGGTGGAAGTTCCAATCTTGATGCTCCGGTGGGGGAAAAACTGGACTAGAAAATACTGGAAATTAGAAATGCTGTTCGAAACAGAAAGGGATCCCTGTTTACGTTTGCGTTTTTCTTTTAAATATAAAGGTCAATATAATATAGATGATTTTTGGAAGAAGGGTGTTATCAACGATGAAGGAGGATCTTCTTCTGGTCTTGGCCGGAGGGGCGCTGCTCCTTGGCTTCTGTGGGAGCTTTCTTCCCGTCCTCCCGGGACTTCCGCTTGCCTGGGCCGGGTTACTCATCGCCCGTTTCTCTTCCCGGAGCGCGATCACCACAACGACCTTGGTAATTTGTCTAATTGCAACTCTTCTTGTCACCCTCTTGGACAGTTTGGCACCGGCCTGGTTTACCAAACGGGCTGGGGGGACAAAGGCCGGCGCGCGGGGGGCCATGGTCGGAGTGATTGTCGGCCTGTTCATCGGCCCCCTCGGGATGATCTTTGGCCCCTTTGTCGGTGCTTATGTCGGCGAATTGCTCCATGACTTCAGCAATCCGCGAAAAGCTTTTAATGCCGCTTTGGCTACCTTTGTTGGGTTTCTTTTCGGCACGGGCCTCAAGATGATCACCGGGGCGGCCTTTATTTGGGTGTTCATCCGGTCTTTATTGTAAGGGCGGTCTTTACGTAGATTATTCCGCTTCCTTCGCTTTCAAACTAAGCGGATGGCAAACTGCGGGCATGCGCCCACACAGTAACCACAGGTCAGGCAGGCTTCTTGCTGAATAAAGGCTTTCCCGGACCGTTCGGAAATGGCATGGTTTGGGCAGGTGGCCACACACTCCAAGCAGCCGGCACATAAACTTTCCACCACGATAAAATGTTTCTCCATGGCCGCCAGGGAAGGAATGGTGGCCGGTTTGCGGCCTTGAAAATAGGCCACGTTATATTCAACTTCGGTCTTGGAGACCATGCCGATGGCGAGGGAAGCACAGCCCGGGATGGAGCGGGCATACTCAACCGCTTGGGTATAATCGCCGACCAGAATGCCGCCGGCCAGGACTTTCATCAGGTAAACGCCTTTCCCCTGGGCGACGCAGCGGGCGATCGCCTTCTCCATTTCTTCCCGGCTGCCGTCCAGGATACCGTGGCCGGTCTTATTGATCAGCGGAAAAACCACATCAATTCCTTCCACGGTTGCCGCCAGTGCGGTTACTTTGACCGAATGGGTGCTGATCCCGACGGCCTTAACCAGGCCGCGATGTTTGTAATCATAAAGACACTCCAGGGCGCCTTTTCTCTTCGTAAAAACGTCTTCCCCGACCCGGGCGGCATGGAGATGGAAAATATCAATTTCTTCCAGGTTTAACTCGTTTAACGCCTCTTCGATTGCGTTTTGCATATCTTCGTAAGTGGCGGCCGGCGACTTCGACGCAATCACGGGGCGTTTTTTCGTCTGTTTAAGGGCCTCGCGGATCGGCGCGTAGGTCTTGTAGACTTGCGCCGTATCGATAAAGTTGACCCCGGCCTCCAAAGCGGCGACGAGAACCGCCGTTGCCTCTTCACGCGGTAGGTTCTTTTGCAATGGCCCGAAGGGGAGCGCCCCAAAACATAGTTCCGTCACTTCCAAGCCGGTCTTGCCGAGTACGTTTGTTTTCATTGGCTTCACCTTCTCCTTAACAAGTCGGAAAGCAGGATCCCGACGAAAATTGTTGGTTCCTTCGTATATACATCTTCGTCACGCTTACCTTTTTCCCTTGTGTACTCCCGGTGGTGTTTTTATTTTAAGGTTGGTTTTTGATCCAGGTAGGAACAGGCATGCTCCTTCGCCGACAGGAAAGAAAGCTCTCTTCCGGGGCGGAATGTTGCCCCTCGAGAAATCCGGGCTTTGTAAAATAATTTTCCTCGGGAAGCAGGAAAAAGCCCGCAGAAAGGAGAATATTATCCGAAAACGGTTTCGTCTAATTTTGTATACATGAAGCTAACAAAAGACAAACGTCTTCTAATATATCTTATAATTATCTTGCCCTTATTTAAATCAGTAGTTTTGAGGTTGAGAAGATGATCACGATTAAAGACATCGCCCAAAAGGCTGGCGTATCGGTGGCAACCGTCTCGAAAGTTTTGAACAATTACCCTGATGTCAGCCAAAAAACCAAGGACAAGGTTGCCCGCGTCATTAAAGAATACAATTTCCGGCCAAACGCCGTTGCCCGCAGCTTAACGACGCAAAAATCGTATACGGTCGGGATCTTTTTTACCGACCATTTTAACAGTGGTTTGCAGCATCCCTTCTTCCATGAAGTTATTTTTGGCATGGAAAAAGCCTTGGGCGACCATGGCTACGACCTCTTGTATTTCGCCGACCGGAAATGGGGCGAAAACTTCAGTTATCGCGAGAAATGCCAAAACCGTCAGGTGGACGGCGTGGTTTTGATTGGTGTGGCCCGGGATGACCCGAACTTGGAAGATCTCCTCAAGTCGGATTTACCGGTGGTCTTTATCGATCTTGATATCCGCGGTCCCAAAGCGTCCTACGTGATGTCGGATAACACCGGGGGAGCGGCGGAAGCGGTCAGGTACTTGCACCGCTTAGGTCATACAAAAATCGGGATGATCATGGGGTTGACTTCGACCAAGACCACCCAAGACCGGCTGGAAGGCTTTCAGCTGGCCTTCCGGGAATTAAACTTAACCTGCGACCCCGAATGGCTGGTCAATGGGGAGTATACCGAAGAAGGTGGTTACCGGGCTATGCGTCATCTCCTCCAAAAGAAAGAGCGGCCGACCGCCATCTTCTGCCAAAGTGACTTGATGGCGATCGGCGCGATTCGCGCCATTGAGGAGGCGGGGGGCAAAGTCCCGGATGACTTCTCAATCATCGGTTTTGACGATATTGAAGTCAGCCGTTATTTAAGACCGGGGCTGACCACAATGCGCCAGGATAAAATGGCGATGGGACGCTCGGCGGCGGAACTGATTCTCCAGATGATTCATGAGCCGCAGAGTAATTTCCGGCCGGTGATCCTTCCAGTCGAGGTGGTCGAGCGCGAGTCTTGCCGTTGTAGGCAATAAAAAGGCTCCGCTTCTTTATCCAGGAATTCGAAAACGGTTTCGACAAGGAGGAACGAACGATGACCATCCACAGTAACGAAGCCAAGGAGTATTATTTGGCACCAAACGGAGATTTTGTGATCACCAATTATCAACAGAAAAAGACCTTTGCCAGTTTTTTACCGGGAATTGCCGGTTTGCACGGGATTCCGCTTTGGGTTTTCTATGTGAACCGCGGGCAAGGGGTGGCCAGTTTCGGTGTGGCCGACAAAGACCACGCCATCATGGAATTCGAACCGGCCAACAAATCCTACCAGCGGGTGCCGACCCAAGGTTTCCGCACTTGGATCCGGACCGGTACCGCCCAGCAACCTTCCGTGCATGAACCCTTCCGGCGTTTGCGCCCAGGGACCACAAGCAGGATGGTCATTTCCCTGGCGACCTTGACTTTGGAAGAGGAAGCCGCCGATCTCGGTCTGAAAACCCGCGTCCAGTATTTTATTCTTCCGGAAGAAAACTTTGGCGCTTTGGTCCGGAAAGTTACCATTACCAACCAGAAAAAAACCCCTCAGACCGTTGAGGTTTTAGACGGGATGCCTGTGATCATCCCGTATGGTCTGTCTAACCAGGCCCTCAAAGACATGGCATATACCTCAGCCGCCTGGGCCCGCGCTTACGGGGTGGAAGACAAGACCGCCTTTTATCGTACCTACGCCGGTACCGCCGACGAGGCGGTCGTGGAAAAGGTGGAAGCCGGGAACTTCTTTATCGCCTTGACCCCGGAAGCGCAAGGGATTAGGTTGTTGAAACCGCTGGTTGACCCGGAACTGATCTTTGCGGAAGACAATAGCCTGGACCAACCCCTTGGTTTTCTCCGTCGCAATTTGGCGGCGTTCGACGGTGAACAGATTACGGAAAACCGGTTACCGTGCGCCATGGCGGCGGTACAACGAGAGTTAGGCCCCGGCGAGGAGCTGGTGCTCTATTCGGCCTTCGGCTTTCTGCCCAAATATGATCACCTCGCCGCGGTACGGGAGAAGTTTTTAAAGGAAGGCTATTTTGAGGAGAAACAAAAACGGGTCGAACAAATCCACCGTTATTATACGGATTATGCCTTAACGGTCTGTAAAGACCAGCGCTTTTCCTTCTATACCAGGCAGACTTTTCTGGACAACTTTTTGCGGGGAGGCTTCCCCCTTAACCTGGGTGCACCGGGTGAAGAGAAGCCGTACTATGTGTTCTCACGCAAACACGGTGATCTGGAACGGGATTACAACCAGTTTTACTTGTCACCGACCTACTACTCCCACGGAAACGGGAATTTCCGTGATGTTTTACAAAACCGCCGCTCGGACAATTTCTTCAACTCCAAATTAAAAGCGGCCAACATTAAAACCTTTGCCAGCCTGTTCCAGCCGGATGGGTATAACCCGTTGGTCATCGAAGGCTCCAAGTACTACTTGTCCGCCCAATCCGCCAAGGAACAGGTCCTTGGGGGTCTGTCCCCGGAAGACCGGGCCAAGCTGGAAACGGTCCTGAGTGAACCTTTTACGCCCGGGGCTGTTGCTACTTTTATCATGGAGCAGAAGATCCAACTTCCCACGGCTCTCCCCGAATATCTCGGGTTGCTCATGACGGTGGCCGACAGTTGGACCGAAGCAAAGTTTGGTGAAGGTTATTGGGTTGACCACTGGACCTACCTCTTGGATCTGATCGAGACCTATCTAGCCCTTTATCCCGAGGAACGTTCGCAGTTGTTATTTGCCGATCACTCCTATACCTTCTACGATAGCTATGTTAAGGTCCAACCCCGAAGCAAAAAATATGTGTTGACCGCGGCTGGTCCGCGCCAGACCGGTGCCCGCATTGTCGATCCGGAGAAAAAGAAATTGATCGACAGCCGGAAGGTCTTCCCTTACGCCGTACGGACGCAAAACGGCCATGGTGAGATCTACCGGAATAATCTGTTCGTCATCCTTTTCACTTTGGTCCTTAATAAACTGTCCTCCCTGGATCCCTACGGGATCGGGGTGGAAATGGAAGCGGGCAAACCCGGGTGGGACGATGCCATGAACGGTTTACCCGGTTTGTTTGGGTCCTCCACGCCGGAGACCATGGAGCTGTTGCGCCTGGTGCGCTTCCTCCATGAAACCCTGGCCCAACAACCGCAGGAAGACGCAGGCGTAAAAGTCCCGACCGAAGTCTTCGCCTTTTACCAAGGCTTGGATTCCCTCCTTGCCGCCGAAGCACCGGCCCGGGACGGGAAAGGACCCGCCGACGCCCTCAAATCCTGGGCGGCGGCAACTTCCCTCCGGGAAGAATACCGGGAAAAAGTTTTTCCCGGTTTTGCCGGAAGCGAAGAGACGATTAGCTTCGGCGACCTTCAGGCCTTTTTCCGGAAGGCCATTGCCAAACTGGAAAACGCGGTGGCCCAGGCCCGGAACCCCGAAACCGGTCTGTTCAATACCTACTACAGCCATGAACCGGTGGACTACCGGCCGACGGGCGAAGCGTCCCCGGACGGTCTCCGCTATATTGAAGTCAAGGCCTTTGCCCAGCATGCCCTACCTCCCTTCCTGGAGGGGCAGGTCCGGGCGATGAAGGTCCTGACCACCCAGGAAGAGAAGCGGGCCTTGCACCAGAAGGTTTCCCGGAGCGGATTATATGATGAAGTGTTGGGAATGTACCGTCTTAACGCCGATTTGAGCGGCGAATCTTTTACCATCGGCCGGGCGCGGGCGTTTTCCCCGGGGTGGTTGGAGAACGGTTCGATTTGGCTGCATATGGAGTATAAGTACCTTCTGGAATTGCTCCGGGCCGGCCTTTATGAAGAATTCTATACGGCAGCCCAAACCGCCCTGATCCCTTACTTAAACCCGGAGGTCTATGGCCGCAGCATCCTGGAGAACAGCTCTTTCCTCCTGAGCAGTTTAAACCCCGACCGGCAGAACCACGGGCGCGGTTATATCGCCCGCCTTAGCGGAGCTTCGGCCGAGTTCCTTAGCATCTGGTCATTGCTGGCCTTCGGCCCCCGGCCTTTCCGGCTTCAAGGGTCGGAACTGGTCTACGCGCCGGAACCGGCCTTGCGGGGGGACTTCTTTACCGAAGAAGCCCAGGAAGTGGAGGTGCAATTCTGTCCTACTCAGAGCAGAGTGGTGTCGATCCCGGCCAATGCTTTCGCTTACCGTTTTCTCGGCTCGACGCTGGTGGTCTACCATAACCCCGAACGCCGGGACACCTTTGGCCCGGACCGGGTTCACATCCACGGTTTTCGGCTCCAGAGCGCGGAAGGGAAGACCATAGAACTGGAGGGCAGTGTTGTTTCTTCCCCACTGGCCGCGCAGATACGCGACGGAGTGTTCCCGCGGATTGATGTTTTTTTCGGCAAAACAAAATAACAGTAAAGATGATTAGAAAGGAACGGAAGAGATGACTCAGCAGGTGCAGGGTTGGCAATTTCTAGAAGATGGCACCTTCCTCCTCAACCGGCCGGAAGCCACCAAAGAGCTGTACTTTCCGCTGGCCAACGAAGCCGGAATGATGGCGGCCATCACTCCCCGGCTGCACGGGGACAGTAAGACGGGGCAACACCACTTTTTGTTACCGCCGGTTTCGGTGGAGGATCTGCATAACACCAAATCCGCCCGGAATTTCTGGTTTTTCCTTGACGGTTACGGCCCTTGGTCCGTTACGGGTAATACCCCGCGACAAATCTTGGCTCAGGAGCAAGAGTCCGTCTCCTTGCGGGCCGGGTTTCTGTGGCACCAAATAACCAGGGAAAATCAAGCCCTGGGGTTAAAGTGCGAAGTAACCAACCTGGTTCCCGCCAATGAAGACCGGGTTGAACTCATGAAGGTAAAGATCACGAATACCGGAGAACGGGAGGTCACGCTTACCCCGACGGCAGCCATCCCCATTTACGGGCGTTCCGCCGATAACCTCCGGGACCACCGGCATGTGACTTCTTTACTGCACCGGATTATGACCACCCAATACGGTGTTGTTGTTACACCCACCCTGATCTTTGATGAACGGGGTCACCGGGCGAACCGGGTGGCTTATGCGGTCTTTGGGGCTGATGGCCAAGGCCAGCCGCCGGTTGGGTTCTTCCCGGTGCTGGCAGAGTTTATCGGTGAAGGAGGCACGCTGGAGTGGCCGCAAAAAGTGGTGGAGAACAGCGATGACTTCCGCGGTGCCGGCCAGCAAATTGCCGGTTATGAAGCGGTCGGGGCCCTCCGTTTTGCCTCCCTAAGGCTCAAGCCCAAAGAAACGAAAAGCTACATAATCATCATGGTCATCGGTCCGCATGATACCGACTTTGAAGCCCTGGTCCGCAAATACGGACAAGAGAGTGCTTTTGACCAATACTGGCAGGCCAATCGCCGCTACTGGCAAGAAAAATTGGCCCGGCTCAGCTTTCACACGGGCGAGCAAAACTACGACGATTGGCTCAAATGGGTAACGATCCAACCAATCCTCCGGCGCATTTACGGCTGCTCGTTCCTGCCCCACCATGACTATGGCCGGGGCGGCCGCGGGTGGCGGGATCTGTGGCAGGATTGTCTAGCTTTATTGTTGATCGAGGCTGCCGATGTCCGGCATCTGCTCTTGAATAATTTTGCCGGTGTCCGCATCGACGGGAGTAACGCCACGATTATTGGGACCAAACCCGGCGAGTTTATCGCCGACCGCAACAATATCCCGCGGATCTGGAGCGACCACGGGGTTTGGCCGCTGTTGACCACCAAACTGTATCTGGATCTCACCGGGGATTTGGCTTTTCTCCTGGCGGAGCAGACCTATTTCAAGGATCACCTCACCCACCGGGCCAAGGCCATCGATCAGCAATGGACGGCCGCCGACGGGAACAAACAAAAAGACCGCCATGGCCGGGTCTACCGGGGGACCATCCTCGAGCATCTTCTTCTCCAGAACATGACGGCCTTTTTTAACGTTGGTGACCACAACAATCACCGTTTGGAGGGGGCCGACTGGAACGATGCCTTGGATCTGGCACCGGAAAAAGGGGAGACCGTTGCCTTTACTTCCTTCTACGCCGGTAATCTGCTGGAACTGTCCCGTCTCCTGGCGGCCTTGCGTGACCGGCTGCACCTGGAGACCGTTGAACTGGCCACCGAGATGATGATCCTCTTTGATTCCCTCGCCGGGCGGGTGGATTACGATTCGCCCAGTGCCAAACGGGCGCTCTTAAACAAGTATTTCGACTCCTGCCGGCATACGGTGGCGGGGACAAAGGTGGCGGTGAAGATTGATGACCTTATCGCCGACCTGAATGCCAAGGCCGAATGGATGGTTCAACATCTGCGGAAAAACGAATGGGTAATTAATAAGGAAGGTTTTGCCTGGTTTAATGGTTATTACGACAATGATGGGCAGCGGGTGGAAGGCGATCACCCAAAGGGAGTCCGGATGACCCTGACCGGACAGGTCTTTGCGATCATGTCCGGCGTGGCCACCGACGAGCAGGTGCAGAAGATCGTTCAAGCCGCCGACCACTACTTGTTGGATAAGGAGATTGGCGGCTACCGCCTGAATTCCGATTTCCGGGAGCTCAAACTCAATCTGGGACGTGCTTTCGGCTTTGCTTACGGCCACAAAGAAAACGGAGCGGTCTTTAACCATATGGCCATCATGTACGCCTATGCGCTCTACAAACGCGGTTTTGTCCGTGAAGGTCGTTTTGTCTTAAACACGCTCTACCGGCATTGTTGCGATTTTGCCAAGAGCCGAATTTATCCTGGGATTCCCGAGTATTTCAATGCGCAAGGACGTGGCATGTACCATTATTTGACGGGGTCGGCCAGTTGGTTTTTGTTGACCTTGGTGACGGAGACTTTCGGGATCAAAGGTGACCTGGGTGATTTAATTATCGAACCGAAACTGACCAAGGATGACTTTGGATCCGGCGGCCGGCTGGCCATCACCACTTATTTTGCCGGGCGCAAACTCACGGTGGCCTACGAAAATCCGGAGCACCTTGATTATGGTGCCTACCGGATCGGTACCATTGAGTTTAACGGCCAGGAGAGAAGGGAGATTACCCCAGGGGCATCGGTCCGGATCAAACGGGAATTATTGACCCAGCTCCCGGCTGCGCAGGAGCTCAACCTGGTCGTGGTTTTGACGGCAAACCGTGATAGGATAAATTGATTTTATCAATGACATAATGACAATTGCCGTTCGACAAAGAATATGCTTATATAATCAGATAACATAATATTAAAATATTAGTAAAAAAACGGTAACAATTAACAAGAACACCGGTTAATAGTGGACAGTTTCCGGCCAGTGGAATTAAATTCCAGATGACACCGATGGCTGCATTATGTTAATAATACATTTTAATAATAATACACATAACTAATAGTATGGTTAATAATATGTGATTGATAACGGACGCTGTGGATTAATATTTGTAATCGTCTGTTTCACTGCTGCCGGGAAACGGAGACCTGATGGTCTTCGACTATAAACGATAAAAATTAGAAGAGGAGGTGGAAATGGAAGGCTGGATTAAGAGTTGTCGTTTGGTTTTTTGGAAAGGGCAAACCAAAAGGAAAAGGGAGGAATCGATGTGAAAAGGCGCTTGAAAGGAGTCGTTTTTCTTGGAGTCATCCTCGCCGCCATGTTATTGAGCGTTAGCGCACAAGCCTTTGAGGTACAAGTGGGGGCGGGGAGTTACTCCACCGTCTTGCCGCCGGGAAGGCAGGACGTGCAGTCCACCATCTACCGGACGTCGAGCGTGACGGGGCCGATGTCGACCAACGACTGGTGGAGTTCCACGGCCTTCCTGGCGCATTCGGAGAGACAGTATCCGCATCCGTTGGCGGTCTGGAACAAAGCGGAGGGGTTACAGATCTACTACCCCGGTCCGAGCATCCATGCCTGGGCCGACGCGATTGCGGGCTGGATGCCCCATGACCAACCCCATGATTTTACGGTTGGCCATTCCGCGGTAGGCAGTTTTCCGGATGTGCGCGTCCATGGGTACAGCGACTGGTTTGTGACCAATCTATACCAGAGCGGCTCGTTCAGTATGAAAACCACTTACGGTTTGGGTTCTCCTTATGTCTATTTTCTCTTCAGCGGTGGCAACCCCCGTCTGACCTTTGGCCATGTGCCAACGGTCTGGTACGGGTCGGCCAGTTCGCCGGTTCTGGGGATTACCGTAAACGGCCGTCATTACGGTCTGTTTGGTCCCACCGGGTCGACCTGGTCGGGGCTGGGGAGTACCACCTTTATCAACAACTTAAACGGCAAGAACTATTTCTCGATTGCGGTCCTGCCGAACAACTCGACCTCCACCTTGGAAAAGTTCCGGCAATACGCCTACTCCCACGTGACAAACACCAGAGCGGACTGGGTGTATGACCAGAACACCAGTGAAGTACGGACCACCTTCACCTACACGACGGTGGCGCGGGAAGGGAGCCAGACCGGAACGATCTTCGCGCTTTACCCGCACCAGTGGCGGTACACAAACAAAAGCCTCTTGCCGTATACCTACCAATCGGTGCGGGGGACGATGAAGACGGCCGAGGGGACCAGTTTCCAGACGATCATGAAATACCCCGGCGTGCTGCCGACGCTGCCGAACGTTGCCAGTTACGACCTGAACCGGCTCAACAACTACCTCAACCAGGAAGCGGCGCGGACCCCCAATTTGAGTGTGGACACCTACAACGTCGGTAAGGAACTGGGGAAATTGGCGGTCTTGGCCCCCATCGCCGACCAGGTAGGCAATACTTACGCCGCCAATGTTTTCCGGAACCACATCAAGAACGCGCTGCAGAACTGGCTTAAAGCCCGTGATGCCAGTGGGAACTTGAAGTCCTCCTGTGTCTTCTACTACAACAGCAACTGGGGGACGCTCATCGGCTATGAGGACAGCCACGGCAGCGGGCCGCAGTTGAATGACCACCATTTCCACTATGGTTACTTCGTGAAGGCGGCGGCGGAGATCGCCCGTGTCGACCCGAACTGGGCGGCCGAGAGCAACTGGGGCGGGATGGTCAATCTCCTGATCCGCGACTTTGCCGCCGACCGGAACGACCCGCTCTTCCCGTATCTGCGGAACTTCGACCCCTATTCCGGTCATTCCTGGGCTTCGGGCCATGCGAACTTCGGTGACGGGAACAACCAGGAGTCCTCGTCCGAAGCGATGAACGCCTGGACCGCCATGATCCTGTGGGGCGAGGCGACCGGGAACACCGCCGTCAGAAACCGGGGGATCTATCTGTATACCACCGAGATGCACGCCATCTTCGAGAACTGGTTTGACGTCCACAACGAAAACTTCCACCCGTCTTACCCGCACGAGCAGATTACGATGGTCTGGGGCGGCAAGGGTGCCAACGCGACCTGGTGGTCGTCGAATCCGGAAGAGATTCACGGAATCAACTGGCTGCCCATGCATGGCGGTTCGTTGTACCTTGGCCTCTATCCGGAGTATGTCGAGCGCAATTACAACGATCTGCGGGCGCGGCGCGGTTCGACCAACTGGTTGCTCTGGGACGACTTGATCTGGATGTACCGGGCGATGGTGAACCCGGCGGATGCTTTGAACCAGATGTACGCCGGGATTGATGACCCCAACAACTGGCTGGAGGCGGGGAACTCGAAAGCCCACACCTTCCACTGGATCCACAATTTTGATGCCCTCGGGCGGGTGGACCGGAACGTGACCGCCAATTATCCCATCTATGCCGTCTTCAACAAGAACGGGACCCGGACCTATGTGGTCTACAACATGAGCAACTCGGCCAGGACGGTGACCTTCTCCGACGGATTCCAGATGACGGTTCCGGCGCGGTCGATGGCGACCAGTCAGGGCGGTGCCCAACCGACCCCGACCCCGACGCCCACCCCGACGCCGACACCTTCCACCGGGCCGACGCCGACGCCGACCCCGCCCGGCGGTAGTCTGCCGACCACCTGGTATCTGTTTAACCAGGCGGTCTCCGGGGTGAATCCGGCCGGCGAGAATATGCAGACGGAGCATTCGGGGGTCACCGGTTGGCAGCCCACCAAGACCCTGGACGGGACGGCGAAATATTGGTATTCGCCGGTCCTGAACGGGACATATGCGGCGGGGAACTGGTCCTTTATCCTGTGGACCAACAACCCGGGCGGCAGTTCCAATATCCAGGTGCAACTGTACAAGGTGAACGCCAACGGTAGTGGTGCCGTCCTCTTGGGCGAGCAGACGATCAATGTCTCCAGCACCGGCGGGGGCAATCACCCGACCACCTACAATTTCAACTTGGGCGCCGTGTCCCTGGTCAACCAACGGCTTATGGTTAAGATCGTCCGCGCTTCGGGGAACAATGCGACGATGGCGTACAACACCAACGACTTCCCAACCCGGTTGTTGACACCGGCCGGTTCGGGAGGCGGGCCGACCCCGACACCAACACCCACCCCGACACCCACTCCGACACCAACCCCAACACCAACTCCGGGGTCTGGCTATCCGCAGTGGGATCCCAACAAGGTATATGTGAAAGGGGACCGGGTAACTCATAAAGGTAAGGTCTGGGAAGCGCAGTGGTGGACGCAAGGGGAAGAACCGGGGACAACTGGTCCGTGGGGTGTATGGCGCGAGGTGCAAGACGGAGGACCGGCTCCGACCCCGACGCCTACGCCGGCCCCAACGCCCACTCCGTCCCCGACTCCAACACCGGTGCCAAGTCCGACGCCAACGCCAGGTGGAGGCATTCCACAATGGCAGGCCGGGGTGAGTTATACTCAGGGTGATCTGGTGAGCTATCAAGGGAATGTTTACGAATGTATCCAGTCCCACACCGCGCTGGTTGGCTGGGAGCCACCGAATGTACCTGCTTTGTGGAGACTACGCTAGGATATATTGCTGTTCTCAGGGGGATCCCTGGGGGATTCCCCTGAGAACATTTCCCCAGTTATTCGACATTTTAAAATCGAAAAAGCCAGCATAATATATGAATGTCACGAATAATTAATGATTTTGTTAAAAAGGGCTTTCAAAAATGGAAAATTTATGGTATAATTTATAACAAGATAGTAACGGTTTAATAAACTTAAAATAAAACAATGTTAATCGCTTCAAGAGAAGATCCGGCAAGCGGAATTTTTATAGCCAGATATTTTCACACAGAAAAAAAGCCTGCTACAAAACGGTTTTATCCAAAAGAAAAAGAATTAGATAGTTAAAAATGGAACAGACGTAAAAAAATGGAATACCCGAGGTAGCCTAGAGAAAATTATGGGGTTTACCTTGTTTTTTTGCGTTTTATAAGTAACCTTTTCATTTTGATACATAAAAAATTTTTATCTTGTATTTTGTCTTTTAAAAGCAGCGGAAAAATGTCGCCAGATAATTTCACAATGAAAAAAAGTCCTTAAAAAGACCTTTCGAAACACAAAAACTCCACTAAAAAGACCTCGTCTTACGGGGAAGGGGAGGTGGTTTGCTCAAGAGCGATATGTGCCATTGGCGAAAGGGAATGGGAATAATCAAAAGGGAGGAGCTTTGATGAGAAAAATCGTAAGGGCTGTGGCCTTGGTAAGCATCTTTGCCACGCTGATTGTTTTGAGCGTAGCGAGCCAGGCCCAGGTAAATCACGCGGCGCACCGCCCCGAAGGTATGTGGGTGAACCCCAATACGGTTCCGCCGTTTGCCTTGGTTTATGATGAGGAAGGTAGGGAAATCATTAGTCCAGATCATCCGCGCCGGATCATCGGATATTTCGTTTCCTGGCGGCACGGTAAGGACGGACAACCTGCTTTTTTGGTACCGGATATACCCTGGTCAAAAATAACTCATATTAACTACGCTTTTGCCCATATTGAGAACAACCGGATCTCTGTTGGCCCCGATTCTCCGGACAACCCTTCCATTGGGATGGAATGGCCGGACGTGCCGGGGTGCGAGATGGACCCGGAATTCCCCTATAAAGGACATTTTAACTTGTTGAACAAGTACAAGAAACTGTATCCGCACGTCAAAACGCTGATCTCGGTTGGCGGTTGGGCCGAGACGGGCGGTTACTTCGATTTGGAAGGTAACCGGGTGGCGAATGGCGGTTTTTATGAGATGACTAAGACTATCGAGGGGATCAATACCTTCGCCGACTCGTGTGTGGAATTCCTACGGAAATACGGTTTTGATGGGATCGATATCGATTATGAATACCCCACTTCCATGAGCAAGGCCGGTAACCCCGAGGATTTTTGGATTTCGGATCAATTGCGGGGTACGCTGTGGCGGCAATATGAACTCTTGATGAAGACTTTGCGGGAAAAGCTGGATGAGGCGAGTGTTCAGGATAACAAATACTATCTTTTGACAGTGGCCGCTCCCTCTTCCGGTTATCTGCTCCGGGGAATGGAAGCCCATCAGGTCTCCAAGTATCTTGACTATGTAAATATTATGTCCTATGACATGCACGGTACCTGGAATAAGTTCGTCGGTCATAATGCACCCCTCTTTGATACGGGACAGGATACAGAATTGAAACACTGGAACGCTTACAGCGCCTTTGACAACATTGGCTATCTCAACACGGACTGGGCTTACCATTATTTCCGTGGTTCCATGCCGCCGGGACGCATCAACATTGGTGTTCCGTTTTACACCAGAGGATGGCAGAATGTCTCCGGTGGGACCCACGGGCTCTGGGGTGAAGCACCGTTACCGCCGGGGATGCCGCATCCGCCTGGGACCGGCGACCATGTCGGCAGTACAATCCCGCCTGGTTATGGCGCCCAAGGAATCGATAACATCTGGCACGATGTGGATAAAGAAGGAAAAGAGATTTTTGCCGGGGTTAACCCGATGTGGCATGCGAAAAACCTGGAACACGGAATTCTCGGAAGCTATCTGCCGATTTATGGCATTGACCCGGCCGACGGCGAAGCTAATCAGTTGATCGGCACCTATCAACGGTACTACGATGCGGTGGCCGTGGCGCCGTGGTTGTGGAATGAAACCAAGAAGGTTTTCCTGTCGATCGAAGACGAGCAGTCCATTGCCGAAAAGGCCCAGTATGTAATTGACCGGGGAATCGGCGGTATTATGTGCTGGGAGTTCGCCGGCGACTATGCTTATTACCCGGAGCGCGGCGAATACTTCATCGGCGACACGCTGATCACCACGATGTATGAGAAGTTTAAAAATGCTTCCCCGTATAATGCGAAACTGGCGAATAAGCCGATGCCGACCCAATCGATCGACATTGTGCCCAGTATCGGTGGTTTTGCCATCGGCGACAACAATTTCCCAATCACGCCCAAACTGAGGTTTACCAACAACACTAGTCAGACGATTCCGGGTGGTACGAAGTTTGAATTCACTATGGCGACTTCCACTTCGTCGCGGATTAACGACCAGAGCGGTGCCGGTTTGACGGTGGTCTCCAGTGACCATACCGGCAACAACATTGGCGGGCTGAAAGGTGATTTCCATTACTTGACCTTTACTTTGCCGAGTTGGAAGAGCATCGCTCCCGGCGACTACTATGAACTGACCATCAATTACTACTTGCCGGCGTCGATGCCCTCGAACTTCCAGGTAACGATCGACGGCCAGAAATATGCGTTCAAATGTGAATATCCGGATGGTGGCGCGGACGGGACAACCCCGACGCCAACGCCGACGCCGACCCCAACGCCGGGGACTAGCCCGACGCCAACCCCAACACCGACCCCAACACCAACACCGGGCACATCGCCAACGCCAACACCGACCCCAACCCCAACCCCGACGCCCGGGTCAGGTTATCCGGCTTGGGATCCGAATACGGTCTATGTGCGCGGCGACCGGGTAACGCATAAGGGCAAGGTTTGGGAGGCCCAGTGGTGGACGGTAGGCGAAGAACCGGGCACGACCGGCGAGTGGGGTGTCTGGCGCGAGGTGCAAGGCGGCGGCCCGACCCCGACTCCGACGCCAACCCCGACTCCGACCCCGACGCCGACGCCAACGCCGACCCCAACACCGGTCATATCACCAACACCAAGTCCGACGCCGACCCCGACTCCAAGCCCGACGCCAACACCAACTCCGGGGAGCGGTGTGCAGCCGTGGCAGGCAGGAGTAAGTTACAAAGTTGGTGACCAGGTTACCTACCAAGGGATCGTGTACCAGTGCCGGCAGGCCCATACCGCGTTGGTCGGTTGGGAACCGCCCAATGTACCTGCTTTGTGGTTGCCCTTATAAAACCGGGTACTGATTAAAATTGCGAGGTGCTTTAAACGGAGTGTGGCGGAAGCCGGTGGCTTATGAAGCCACACTCCAGTCCCCCTTTCATTTTGCACGGTCGAGGAAGGCGGTGGTTGATGCAAAGAGGGTAATAAAGTGCTGGTGGAGAGTAGTGTTGATTTAAGAGAAAGGAGGAATAAAAAACATGTCCAGGCGGACAAAGATTACACCTGTCGTGTTATGTTTGCTCTTGGCGATGTTCTTCTTACCGGTTGTCCGGGCTAATGCGGCCACAACCAGCGATCATAACAAACAGGTGATTGGCTATTTCACCCAATGGGATGCTTGGAAAGCGGAACAGGCCGGTTTACCGGCACAAGGTGCTTTGACCCACTTAAATATTGATTTTTCGAAGTATACCATCTTAAATTATTCTTTCTTTGGCGTTGCCCATGACGGTTCGTTGCACAGTGCCGATTTTCGGAATAAAAATCTGCACCAGCCGGGGGTCCGGCAGGAGCCCGCGCCCTTGCTGAATGCGGACATCTATAGCAGTTGGGATCTGTTTATCCTCTTTGGTGAGTTGGATCCGGTTTATTACATAAATGAGGAAATCCTTCAGCGCGCGACGGCACAAGGTTTTGAAGTTACGCTGGGCAGCGGGACATGGTCACACCCGGACTGGGGCCTTTATAACCAACCATTCCCCTTACCCCTCAAAAAAGAAGGGGGAGCGCCTGGTGTTCTTGACAAAGCGAAACAACATGGTGTAAAGGTCTTGGCTTCCATTGGTGGTTGGAGCATGTGCCGGCACTTCCCTGAAGTCGCGGCGGACCCGGTAAAAAGACAACGGTTCGTTCAGGACTGTGTCCGCTTGATCAACATTGGTTTTGACGGTATTGACCTTGACTGGGAATACCCGGGGCCGTTTGCCGGCATGAATTTTACGGGCTCGGAAGCCGACTATGAAAACTTCATCAAGTTGGCGGAGGATATCCGCGCCGCCATTGGCTATGACAAACTGTTGACCACCTGTTTTGCCGCGGACATCAACAAAATCAGCGGCTTTGACTGGCAAAGGTTAGATCAACTCTTTGATTATTTCAACATGATGACCTATGACTTCAACGGTGGCTGGTCGAATAAGGCCGGGCACAACTCGCCCCTCTACACCTATGACAATGCGGAAGCTCCGACCTGGAACTGGAACGATGTTTACAACGGGCTTGTTGCCCTGAACGTAAATCTGAGCAAAGTCAACATGGGGATACCTTTCTATGGCCGGGGTGTGATCACCAACGGTCCGGCTGCGCTAAATGCGCCGACGGTTAAGCGGCAAGAATTCGTAGAGCCCGACGGGAGCGTTGAAACCTGTGCCGACTTCGTCAACTGGCCCCGGAATGTCTATGACGGGACTCCGAATTACTACTATATTTTACAAAAGGCTTTAACCCCCGGCAGCGGTTGGATAAGGCACTGGGATAACCAGGCCAAGGTTCCGTATTTGACGAAGGACAATTACTTCTTAAGCTATGATGATGAAGAGTCCATCGCGCATAAAGCCCAATTCATTGTGGACAAAGGGCTGGCCGGGACCATCATCTGGACGGCCTATGGCGACCTTATTTTCAGCGGGCCGTATACCGCTTACGGGAACAAATTAAAACAGTGGGCGAATGTGCAATCGCCGCTTGTTGACACGATTAACAACGTCTTTGCGGCCGGAGGACCATCTTTACCGACCCCAACACCGACGCCGACCCCAACGCCGTGGACTAGCCCGACGCCGACCCCGACCCCAAGCACATCACCGACCCCGACTCCGACGCCAACACCGACCCCGACCCCAACCCCGACACCGACACCAGGGTCAGGATATCCGGCTTGGGATCCGAATACGGTTTATGTGCGCGGTGACCGGGTAACGCATAAAGGCAAGGTTTGGGAGGCCCAGTGGTGGACGGTAGGGGAAGAACCGGGAACGACCGGCGAGTGGGGTGTCTGGCGCGAAGTGGAAGGCGGAGGACCGACCCCGACGCCGAGCCCAACTCCAACTCCAACACCGACACCAACCCCAACGCCGACCCCGACGCCAACACCGGGCACTTCACCAACACCGAGTCCGACCCCGACCCCAACCCCGAGTCCGACGCCAACGCCTACTCCGGGTAGCGGTGTGCAACCGTGGCAGGCAGGGGTAAGTTACAACGTTGGTGACCTTGTTACCTACCAGGGGAATGTATACCAGTGCCGGCAGGCCCATACCGCCTTGGTTGGCTGGGAGCCGCCCAATGTACCGGCATTGTGGTTGCCGCTATAAAGCAAAACTTCTATTGACGGAAGAAAGGCAGCAAGAAAAAGGGGTGTGGTGTTCGCCTCCGTTTGTGACCACTACCATATAAATATGTTTCATCCACACCCCTTACCCCTTTCCCCTTTTCAACTTCGCCTGGCAGTAGTTTCACTTCAAAGACAGGTTCAGTTCGGGACGAAATTGGGTGGAAAGGGATTCACCATTATCGTTTGTTTACCCTTTAGTGACCAGCGTTTTAGTTACCCGTGCAGGCAGCGCAGGAAGGGAATTCGTGCGGAAAATTGAGTAAGTGAGCGTGGTAGAGATGAACAGGTTTAAAATCCGTTTTTTCGCCATCCTTGTGGTGGTGAAAATAATCCTTCTGTTCATTGGACCGGCGGTTTATGCGGAAGCGACCGGTCCTCCGGCGGTACCCACTCTGTCGCATAACCAATGGGGCGGGGATTTGGATGGCGATTACGATTTGACCTGGAATTTGTATTACGGCAACAATGCCACCAGTTGGAAGCTTTATGAGAAGATGGGGGCCGGCGATTATGTTGCCATCCGTTCCGGAATCCTGACGGATAACACACCGCATCCGCAGAACGGAACGGTGGAGATCAGGGGAAAGACCATTGCCGGGACTTATACATATTACGTTGAACTGGAGAATACTTACGGAACAAGTAAAAGCAACACGGTTTCGGTAATTGTCGGGGACCAATTCGGGGATATTTTGATCAACGGGGTGGACACTCATGGTTTAGTTAACCAGTTTACCATCAACCAAGGAGTTAACGAATTTGTCTTAAGTTTTGTCGGAACCGCGTCCCCCAATTTTAAGGTGGAAACAAACAATGATTATGTGCTCAATTGTCAGGTTGTAAACAACAATACACTGCGGCTCGAGGGTTTAAACGCTGGGCGCGCTGGGCTCAGGATCACGGAACAAACCACCAACGTGACCAGATATGTCGGAGTACGGGTTAGGGAACAGGACGGCAGTCTGCCCGGGATGCCGGCGTATGTATCCGTGGGTTCCGTGAGTGAGGATACGGCGGGCGATCTTAACTTTTGGCGTGACTTCCAGCCCGGGGATAAGAACAAGCGCATGGATGTCCGCTACATCTATATTAACGGCGGGCCGATCAACGGTTGGCGAAAGTGGACAACCGTGGAAGGCGACCGGGCGCGGGTCTTCATTAAGGAGAGCCAGAAGCTGGGGATGATTCCGTTTTTCGTCTATTACAACATCCCGGATGATGGCGAAAGTTACGAAATTGATCTCAATCACATCCAGAGCATTTCCTATATGGAAGCCTACTATCAAGATTTAAAGTACTTCCTTGAGATTTGTCGCGACACGGCCGGCGATGATACCGTCGGGATCGTCTTTGAACCGGATTTTCTCGGTTACATGATGCAACAATCCGGAAAACAACCGGATCAGATCATGGCTCAGGTCTCTGCAGCTTACAGCAGTGGTGTACTGGATGCCAGTGATCCATCCTTTCCGAACACCGTCGAAGGATTGGTTAAATCAATAAACTACATTGTCAGGAAATATTACCCTGCGGCCTTTTTCGGTTGGCAGTTCAATCTATGGGCCTACGGCGGCCCCGGTGTGCCCAGTAATGGGCTTTTGCACGCTACCGAAACCATGGGTATGGCGGGCGGACTTCAATTTATCAGGGATGTAGCACAGCAGATTACCGACTATTATCTACGTGCGGGAGTCGCTTCTTACGGTGCCAACTTTGTTTCCATCGACAAGTATGGTTTGGACGGCGGGGCCCTTCCGGGTGCGGCGGCCGATCCAAAGAATTCAACCTGGTTTTGGAATGCCGATCTTTGGAACAACTATTTGGAGTTTGTCCAGGTCATGCATACCAGAAGCAACCTGCCGGTTATTCTTTGGCAAATTCCTGTCGGCCATATCAACAGCAGTCTTGCCGCCAACCCGTATACGGGTGGCTATTTCCCGGATTTGGATGGTTCCGACCGCAAATATGAGGATTCGGCACCCGTCTTTTTCCTGGGCGATACCTTCAAGCCTGGGACAAGCGCACGCTTTAACTACTTCCGCACCAATGAATGGGCGGACCCGAAGATAAGCGACAACGGGGTGGATACGATCACCTGGGGTTCGCATATGCAGGAGGCGCGGGATAAAGGCGTGATCTCCGTCTTGTTCGGGGCGGGAGTAAACAGCAGTACCGATGGGGTGGGTTCACCACCGACCGATGCCTACTGGTGGATCACGAAGGTCCAAAGGTATCTCATGAACCCGGTCCCCTTATCGGGTGCGCCGCAACCGACGCCGACGCCGACCCCGGTGCCCACCCCGACCCCGACACCAACGCCGACCCCCACACCGACCCCGGGACCAACAGCAACCCCGACGCCAACGCCGGGCTCGGGATACCCGTTGTGGGATCCCAACCGGATCTATGTGAAAGGTGACCGGGTGCTCCATAAGGGTAAGGTCTGGGAGGCGCAATGGTGGACGCAAGGAGAAGAACCAGGAACAACCGGCCAGTGGGGTGTTTGGCGCGAGGTGCAAGATGGAGGACCGACCCCGACTCCGACCCCAACGCCAACACCGACACCAACCCCAACGCCGACCCCGACGCCAACACCGGGCACTTCACCAACCCCGAGTCCGACGCCAACGCCTACTCCGGGTAGCGGTGTGCAACCGTGGCAAGCGGGGGTCAGTTACACCCAAGGTATACTGGTGAGCTATCAAGGCTACGTTTATGAATGTATCCAGTCCCATACGTCGCTGGTCGGGTGGGAGCCGCCCAATGTACCTGCTTTATGGCGGCGGTTGTAGGACGATTAAAGAATAACCGGAAGAATAAATATAGTTTTTAAACACAGAGAAATATCAATTGCCGTTCCATAAATTATATGGTATGATTGAAACAGATACAATTTATTAACAATCCTGTAAGAAAACGGTAAAATGCCGCCATGAGTTTCTGGCAGAAACGGAGTGCAATATCCGATCTATTCCGTAACCGATTCCAGTTGGCCTAAGCTTTTGTCCTGGCCAGGCAAGAGAGAGACGGGTGTCCGGGTTGACTGGCTAATCAACGGAGTAAACCAGAAGCTCCGGATCCTAGAAGAAAGTTCTGTGCCGATAGATGAAGGGGTTGTTGTGCGACGATTATCGTTAAGGGAGGTTTTGTGATGAGGAGAAGCCTAAAATTACTATTGATCCCAAGCATCCTGATTTTGCTCTTGTTTTCTTTCGCAAGTCAGGCGGCAGCCCTCAATAAGAACATCGTAGGTTACTTTATCGAATGGGGTATCTACGGTGCCCATGATTATTACGAAGTGGGTCATATCCCCTGGAGCAAAGTCACCCATATCAACTACGCCTTTGCGGTCATTCGTAATGGGGAGATCGCCCTCTTCGACTCTTGGGCGGCGGTGGAGAAACCCTTCGAAGATGACACCTGGGATACCCCGATTCGTGGCAACTTTGGCCGTTTGATTCATTATAAATCATTGTATCCCAACGTGAAAACTTTGATCTCCGTCGGGGGATGGACCGAGTCTACATACTTCTCGGATGTGGCATTGACGGAAGCTTCCCGTAACAAATTTGCCGACAGTTGCGTCCGGTTCATTCGGCAGTACCAATTTGACGGTATCGACATCGATTGGGAGTACCCTTGTGGCGGCGGACATCCTTCGAACATCAGCCGCCCCGAGGACAAGCAGAACTTTAACCTGTTGCTCCAAACTCTGCGCCAGAAGTTGAATCAAGCCGGCCAGCAAGACGGGAAGTACTATATGTTGACTATCGCGGCGCCTGCCGGTTACAGCAACATCCAAAATCAGGAACCCAATGTTTATCACCAGTATTTAGACTTTATCAACCTGATGACCTACGACTACAACGGTGCGTGGTCGAACTTAACCAACCATTTGGCGCCCCTCTACATGAATCCGAACGACCCAACCGCTTCGCCCCAGAAAGAACTCTTCAATATTGACGCCACGGTCAATCAGTACTTAAACCTGGGTGTACCGGCGCACAAATTGAATCTGGGTATCCCCTATTACTCACGGGGTTGGGCTAATGTCACTGGCGGACAGAACGGTCTGTTTGCATCGGCCAACGGCGCTCCGATGGGGAAATGGGATGACGGTACTTCCGGCCCCACCGGGAGCAACCCGCTCTACATTATCTATGAGAACTACGAAACCAATCCCGCCTACCAGAAATTCCGTGACCAATATGCCAAAGTGCCCTGGCTGTACTCACCGTCGCAACGGATCATGTACACCTACGACGACCCGACTTCCGTAACGGAAAAAGTTAACTATGTAAAAGCCAAAGGGCTGGGCGGCGTTATGTTCTGGGAGTTCAGCGGCGATTACCCCGGGCCTGCCGGCACCGGCCGAGTGGGCAGTAACATGACCAGCTTGATTTATAACCTGTTGTCCACAGGTGGCGGCCCGACGCCGACGCCGACCCCGACCCCGAGTCAAGGGCCAACCCCAACCCCGACCCCCACGCCGACACCGGGTTCTTCGCAATATCCGGCTTGGGATCCGAACACGGTTTATGTCCGCGGCGACCGGGTAACGCATAAAGGCAAAGTTTGGGAAGCCCAGTGGTGGACCCAGGGCGAAGAACCGGGCACGACCGGCGAATGGGGCGTCTGGCGTGAGGTTGGAAGCGGCGGCCCGACGCCAACGCCGACCCCAACTCCTGGTCAGGGCCCAACGCCGACCCCAACTCCAACGCCAACACCGACGCCAACGCCAACCCCGGTGAGCGGCGTACAACCGTGGCAGCCGAACGTGTATTATAAAGTCGGCGATCTGGTGTCCTACCAGGGAGCGGTGTACAGTTGCCGTCAACCCCATACTTCCTTGGTTGGTTGGGAGCCGCCGAACGTGCCCGCACTATGGGAGCTGTATGCGGGCGGAGGACCGACGCCGACCCCGACCCCGACACCAACACCGACCCCGACCCCGAGTCAGGGCCCAACACCGACGCCTACACCGACGCCCACCCCACCACAGACGGGTATTCCGGGCAAGATTTTAATCGGCTATTGGCATAACTTTGACAACGGTTCGACCGTAATCAAACTGCGTGACGTTTCCAAGAAATTTGACGTGATTGATGTTGCCTTCGCGGAACCGACTTCGCCCGATTGTTGGATGTCGTTCACACCCTTCAACGCCACGGTGCAGGAATTCAAATCTGATATTGCCTATCTGAAGAGCCTTGGCAAGAAGGTTGTCATCTCCATCGGCGGAGCCAATGCCACAATTGAATTGACGAATTCTACGAGAAAACAGAACTTCATCAACTCAATGATCTCCATCATTGAGACCTACGGTTTTGACGGGCTGGACATCGACCTGGAGGGAAGCTCCCTGTCGTTGAACCCGGGCGATACCGACTTTAGAAATCCAACCACACCCAAGATTTACAACTTGATTGACGCGGTACGCCAAATTGCCAACCACTTTGGTTCGAACTTTGTCCTGACGATGGCCCCGGAAACCGCATATGTCCAAGGCGGATATGGCAATTATGGTGGTCCTTGGGGTGCCTACTTGCCTGTCATCTATGCCTTACGGGACAAGCTGACCTTTATCCATGTCCAACACTATAACAGTGGTTCCATGATTGGTCTTGACGGCCGGTCATATTCGCAAGGGACCGCCGATTTCCACGTGGCCATGACGGAAATGTTGCTCCAAGGATTCCCCGTGGCCGGCAACCCGAATAATGTCTTCCCGGCCTTAAGGCAGGATCAGGTGGCCTTCGGAATCCCGGCTTGTCCGAGTGCGGCCGGCGGCGGGTATACCAACCCCACTGAAGTGAAGAAAGCCTTGGATTACATAATCAAAGGTATTCCGTTTGGTGGCTCCTATCAACTGCGTAATCCGGCCGGATATCCCAACTTCAGAGGTTTAATGACCTGGTCGATCAACTGGGATGCGGCCAGCAATTACGAATTCTCCAACAATTACCGCGCCTATTTCGATTCACTGAAATAATCATAACTAACTAAAATCCGCCGTCTTTGTGGGCGGAGGATGAATGGAGTGATCAGGGGGATTGGCGAAAAACAACCGAAGAAGCGACACCCGATCCCCCTGACCTCTTTTATCAAACACGGTTGCCGCTTGCTGTATCGGTAAAGGAGTGCAAATAAAGCATGGGAAAAAGAGAGAAAGACCGGTTAATGAAGGAACAACAGCCCAACAAGGCCTCCACCGCTAAATCAAGTTCCAAGCGTGCCAAGGCCTCCCTCGTCAAAACGGGAGGAGTAATCGGGGTCATCCTGGTACTGGTCATCCTCGCCCTTTGTTGGTTTCGGAATTACGTAAAACCGGTTTATCTGATGCCGGAGCTATGGACAGAAATTTCTGGAGATTTTATCCTGGATGAAGCAGGGTACGAGCCGACGCTGCTCGAATTAAGAAGTAAACTAGAAAAAACCGAAAAATACCTTAATTCCATTGTGGCCAGTGATTTTTCCGGTTTTAAGCAAAGCTTGATCCAGTGGGCAACCAGTCAGATTAATAAGGAAGAGGTAAAAGGATACATCACGGAGCTATGGGCGAAGGCGAAAAGCGGCTTTCGGGTTGCTTTGCCAGGCCAAATGGAAGAGATGTTTACGGATATCAGTGAGAGTATGATCGTCGCTGTAGATCAGATCGGCAGCTTAATCGAGGCCGACCTTGCCACCCTTGAAGAGAAAGGGCCGCGCCGCTCGGTGCTTCTGCTCGGTGAAAAACAGCTTGCCTTTTATGATTTTTCCTCCGCCGAGATGGTCAGTTATATTCAAAGGCAGATTGAGGAGCTGAATCGGGTAATCGACCGGATCGAACGGGCCAAAAAGGTCGGCGCAACGCGTTTGACCAGGATTAGTCGAACCGTTGAAGCGATTGATCAGTATTTCACGTTTGAAACACGAACCCGCGTGGAACTGGATAGCGGAGAAGGGCTGATCCCAGCGGCCAAAGAAATGTATTTGGCCATCAACCAAGTTCGTCTTCTGCATGATACATACTGGGACGAAAAGTTGACCGGCATCCCGCAGGAAAGGCTGATTGCCGCGCTTGAAGAGTTTTACCACCAAAAGGTAACCGGCGGGGCCAAGGATGAAGTCAGGGTTACCATCCCCCTGGGACCGGAGGGAGAGCTTGTGATCGAGCCGCATCTCGAAGCGACGGCAACGATTCGGGGGCCGCTCGCGGCTTTGAAATGTACGAACCATCCCCTGGTTTCCTTGAAAAAAAGATGAAGGCAAATTAGAAAATTAATTATAAATGTATTTCAGGACTATTCATTGTAAGTGGGGGAGCTGTTTTGAGCAAGAAGAAAAAGGGGTTTTTCCGGGTCTCCCTATGCTTAATCCTCTTCCTCCTTGCGCTTGGGGTAGAAGCAGCGGCAAAGTGGGATCTGGATTTCAAGAACGCCGATCTTCATGATGTTTTAAGAGCCCTGGCCGAGTTGGAAAAGGTCAACATGATTATTGACCCGGCGGTTCAGGGGCGCGTCACCATTCATCTGAAACAACTGACCTTTGCGGAATGCCTGAATATCCTGGCTGCGGAATTTGGCTTTCAGGTGGAAAAGAGCAACGGGGTTTATCGTGTTTACTACGATCCGTTGCGATCAATCAAGATTGAAGCGGGAGAGCATGGACTGTCCGTTGACCTGAAAGATGCCCCGTTGGAACTTGTTTTGGCGGAATTAAGCAAAGCTACGGCGACCAATATTATTTACCCGCCGGAGGTAAAAGAAAGGGTCAGCCTGACTATGTATCAGGTCGGGCTTCCTGAACTTTTGACCATTCTGGCGGACCGGACCGGGTATGAGCTAGAGAAAGACGGTGAGTTTTATTTCTTGAAGAAGAGCCCGTTGCGGGAAGGCTTTTATCTTCTTTGGGAAAACGACCTGCTTTCCCTGGATCTTACCAATGTTCCCCTCCAGGAGTTGGCGCGTGAGCTGACCGCACAGACCCCGGCGACGGTAGTGGTAGACCGGACGTTGCAGGCGTCGGTGAGTGTTTTCTTCCGGAATTTACCGCTGGAAGCCGGGCTCCAGCTTTTGTGCCGGACCAATAACCTTTCGCTGTCCAAGGAGGGCCCGCAACTTTATCGGATCGTGGGCAATGATGAAGACTTTCAGGTGATCTTTAACAACAACCTGCTGAGCGTCGAGGCGAATAACGTGGAAGTAACCCGGATCCTGGATAAAATCGCCCGGGTGGCCGGGATTGACCTCTTGTACGACCAGGAGGTAAGGGGCCGGATTACCGTTAAATTTGTCGATCTTCCGCTTGAGCGGGGACTGCAATTGATGTTGGAGTCAAACAACTTTATCCTGGAGCGTAAGTCCGGCTATTTCTATGTGCGTTGGAACCGCAATCCAAACATCAAGATTGTTCATGATGAGGAAACAGGCCTTTTTACGCTTGACATTATCAATTCTTCCTTGAATGATGTCCTGATTGAACTGGCGAGGCGGGCGGACCAGGACATCATTATCTACAGCCATGTCAATCATAACATCAACAAGATCTCTATCCGCGGTGTTACCTTCACGGAAGCCCTGGATTATGTTTTACAGGGGACAATCTATACCTACAAGTATGCCAATGGTGTTTATGTGGTTGGTGACGGGACAAACCTTCGCCCGGAAACGATTGATCTGATTGAATCGCGTTTTTATACCTTAAATTACACCAATGCCGAGTATGTCTTCAATAATCTTCCCGTTAATCTTCCCCGCACTAATATCGTGGTTTTCAAAGAACAGAACGGTTTTTTGGTTAACGGCAGTAGCCAGTTACATAAGTACTTTCAAGAATATTTGGCGGCGTTAGACCGGCCGGATAACATGATCCGTACGGAAGTGATCCGGCTTCAACATATCAAAGCGGAGGAAGCCCTTAAGTTGATCCCGTCCAGTATTCCCAAGCAAGACCTGATGGTCTTGACCGAAGCCAATGCGATTGCGGCGACGGGGACGAACGAACAGATTAAACGGGTGCGGAATTACCTCGAAAAGATCGACTTGAAGAACCCGCTCATCCTCTTTGATGTGATGGTGGTTCAGTTAAGTAAAAGTTTAGGACGGAATTATGGCCTCACCGAGCTTGGTGCCGCCCCCGGCCAAAGCGAACCGGGAACGGTTTTATCGTGGGGAGGGGATTCTTTAAAATCACTGGTGGCCGAGACGATCTTTCCTGGCTCCACCGCCGCACAACTGGTTAAAGCCCGGCTTGAAGCAATGGTCAAGGATGGCAAGGCTCAGCTCTGGGCCAACCCGCAGATTACAACCTTAAACGGTTCACGGGCCGAATTCAATGTCTCAACCCGGTATCCCCGGACCGTGGTGGTGACCACGGCCGTTCCGGCCGGCGGCGAAGGGCAGGAGACCCAGACGCAGACCAGGCTGATCGAAGTGGTGACGGGAATTAAAATCTCGATTCTGCCCTGGGTTTCGGCGGATAAAGATATCACCCTGGAGATTAAACCGACGATCACGGAGAGTGTTCCGGATACCCTGGCCGGCGGCGAGGGGAACCCGATCCCGGCGACCAGTGAACGCTCGACCGAATCGACGGTGCGGGTGAAAGAAGGGGACCCGGTGGTGATCGGCGGTTTAATTCAACGGCAAGAGAGTGTAACCCGCAACAAGATTCCGATTTTGGGTGATTTGCCGTTGATTGGCGGGTTGTTTAGTAATACCGCGGTCAACCAGGAAGAGAGCGAATTTGTGGTGATCATTACCCCTTACATCCTTTCGGGCGAATATGCCGAGGAAGAAAGCAAAGTAAGCACGACGGATATAATGGAAGAATACAGTGCGGAGTTTCAGAAGGTAATACCTTAAAAATAAAAAGGAGCGGTACCTTTGGTGACCAAGCTGCAGGAATGGTGCCGGCAGCAATTTGTCCGGTATTTTCCGGCGGAAACCCGGCACCAGTTCATCAGATACTTAATCACCGGCTTTTCCTCGTTCGGGTTGGAATATTCCTTGTTTTATCTTTTCTACCGCGGCGTACGGATGCCTTATCTGTGGGCGAACACCCTGGTGATGACGATCGTTTTTTGGTTTAATTTCCTAATGAACCGGTACTGGACCTTCAAATCAAAACAAAAACTCCGCAAACAGCTGCCGCTTTACGGTTTGATCTTCTTTTTTAACATCGGTGTCTCCAATCTATTGATGTATTTGTTGGCGGAGAAGATGAGTATCTCTCCTCTGATCTCAAAGGTTCTTGCCATGGGCTTCATTGTGATGTGGACGTTTACCATCTACCGGAAGGTTATCTATAAAGACTAGTTGGTTAAGGCGAGGTTCGGAAGGTGAAAGATTTTTTCCTCTCCATTATTATTCCGGTTTACGAAGAAGGAGAAGCTCTCGCGGAGAGTATCAGGACGATCGACGGTGTCCTTGCCCCGCTGGAGATCCGGCGCGAGTTTATCCTCGTGGATGACGGTTCAACCGACCAGAGCTGGCAGGTGATCAAGGAGCTGGCCCAAGAGGTTCCCGGAGTGTGTGGGCTTCGTTTTACGCGTAATTTCGGGAAGGAAGCGGCGATCTTTGCCGGTTTGGCGGTGATGAACGGGGATGCTTGCGTGGTTATGGATGCCGACCTCCAACACCCGCCCGCCCTGATCCCGGAGATGGTCCGGTTGTGGCGGGAGGAGGGGTATCAGGTCGTGGAAGGGGTCAAGCGGACCCGGGGGCAAGAAGGCCTCAAAAACAAAATATGTGCCACTTTGTTTTACCGGCTGTTAAAGTCCTTTTCCGGCATTGACTTGAACAACGCCACCGACTTTAAGCTGTTGGACAAACGGGTGGTTTCCGCCTTGTTGCAAATGGAGGAACGGAATACTTTCTTTCGGGGGATGGCCAACTGGGTCGGGTATAAGCGGGCGAGTATTCCCTTTGATGTCCCGGCGCGCCAGGTGGGGAAATCCAAGTGGTCGACTTGGGGTTTATTTAAATTGGCCGTGAACGCCATAACCTCCTTTTCGTCCATGCCGTTACAGATCGTTACCATGCTTGGGGTCTTGTTCTTGTTGGGCTCTTTTCTGTTGGGCATCCAAACCTTGTACATGAAGATCAAAGGGGTGGCCGTCAGTGGTTTTACCACTGTGATCCTGCTGCAGTTGATTGTGGGGAGTACATTGATGATCAGCTTTGGGATCATCGGCACTTACATTGCGCGGATTTTCGATGAAGTAAAAGCGCGCCCCAGATATCTCCTGGCCGAAACTTTTAATGTGAAGGATTCCGCAAACGACTGAGTGGGGTAATAAGTTTTGTTTTAAGGAGCAGATGAAATGGCTGGTCTCTTCTATTTAGGCCTTTCTTGGCTAACTGGTTATTATCTTCTACAGTTTTGCCTGCCAAGCCTTTGGCGGGTCAACAAAGAAAAAAGCCTCTTGGCGTGCGGAAAGAGTTCCTTTGGATCCTGGCTGGTCATCTTGCCAGCCTCCTTTTTGGTGGGAATTCTGGTGGTTACTTGGGCGACCTATCTTGTTGCCTACCGGTGGCGGGAGGCGGATAAGCCGCTTTTTTGGGCAAACTTGGTCGTCTTAAGCCTGCTCACACTGGTCCTAGCCGGGATTACGCTGAAACGGTGGCGGCAAAAAAGCGGACTACTTAAACCAACAAAGGAAGGGTTTTTTGCTTTCTGCCGGCGGAACAGGACGGAACTCATTCTGATCCTTCTGGTGACGGCGTTCTGGAGCTTTTTCATGTTTCGCTCCTTTTACTGTGCCGCCGGGACAATGTATGTGGGTTATTCGGTCTTTAGCGATTTCGCGCCGCACCTGGCGGTGATCCGCTCTTTTTCGGTGGGGAATAATTTCCCGACGGAATATCCCCATTTTGCCGGGGAGGGGATCCGGTACCACTTTTTCTTTCAATTTCTCACCGGGAATCTGGAGTTTTTGGGTTTACGCATCGACTGGGCGTTCAACCTTCCCAGTATTTTGTCCATGCTCGCCTTCCTGCTCCTGCTTTATGCCTTTGCCCTCTTGCTGACGGATGACAAAGGGGTCGGGCTGCTTACGATCGTGTTGTTTACGTTCCGCAGTTCGTTTGCCTTCTTTACTTTCATGGCCGGTATGGAATCCCTTCCGCAGGCCATCACCGCCATCCTCACCAACGAGTTGCATATCGGGAAAACGCGGCACGAAGAGTGGGGGTTATGGGCGCAGAAAGTCTACGTCAATCAGCGGCACTTTGCCTTCGCCCTGGGGGTGATGGTGCTGCTCCTGATTGCCCTTTATCCTTTGTTCCGCAAGATGGTCGCGGTTTTAAGTGAAAGAGGGAAGGAGCAACAAATTACGATTCCGGAGGCCGGTACCGGGGTCGACCAGGCTGGCGGGGCCGGCGGGACCGAAGAAGCGCGGCCCCGGTTGGGCTGGCGGAGGAGGATAAGTATGCTCAAGCCTGGCCTGGCGGAGTTTTTCTGGACAAAAGACGCGTGGTGGCCGGCGGATTTTAAACGCGCTGTTGTGCTTGGCCTTTTCCTTGGCCTACTGGCCTTCTGGAACGGTGCTGTCGTCCTGGCGACCTTGGCGATCCTTTTCGTGCTGGCGCTTTTTTCCAAACACCGGTTGGAGTATCTGGTGTTGGCGGTGCTCACCGTCGGCTTATCCATGGCGCAGAGCAGGTTTTTTATCGGGTCCGGGACGGGGGCGGTTAACCCCCGCCTGACGGTGGGGTTCCTGGCCGCGACCCCGGATCTGCTGGGCATCGCCGCTTATTACTTGGAGCTGCTGGGGTTTTTGCCCTGTCTCATCCTGGCTTTCTTTTGTACGGCGCCGCGGGGCGGGCGCGCGCTGACCCTGGCTTTTCTCGCGCCCGTCATTATGGCTACCACCTTACAAGTGACGCCGGATATTGCGGTCAATCATAAATATGTCATTGCCGCAGTGCTTCTTCTTAATATTTTGGCCGCCGTTTATCTCGTCCGCTTTTTTGCAGTCCGCAACATTAGGGCGAAAGGATTGGCCGTGTTGTTGGTCGTGTTGTTAATCCTGACCGGGGCGGTGGACCTGATCACCCTGTACAATCTAGATAAAAAAGCACTGGTGTTCCGGATGGATGACCCTTTACTGGTTTGGGCTATGCAGAATACCGAAGCCCATGAAATCTTTCTCACACCCCCATACAGCAATCATCCGCTGTTACTGGCGGGGCGAAAAATCTTCTGCGGCTGGCCCTATTATCCGTGGTCGGCCGGGTATGACACCTACGGGCGAACGCAAATGGTCCGGTCGATTTATGCCGGGGACGACCCCGCCCGGGTGGTGGAGATGCTGCAAGCGAACAATATCAGTTATGTCGTTATAGACCGGGAAGTGCGCAGTTCGGTTGAATATGACTTGAACTACCAATTGTTTGTAGACCACTTTGTCCGTGTTTATACGGACCACCGGCAGGAGATTGAGATTTTCAAAGTTCCCGAAAGCGGGCGACCTTAAACGTTACATGAAAGGGTTTGTCATTCTGTTGTGCTCATAATCAAAAAGGGCGGGTGTTGGCCCAGTTGGTACCCCGCGCAGATGGATTGGAGGGGAAGGGAATGAAGAACCGTGTTTCTTCGGTAAAAGGCTGGTTGATCGGCTTGGTGGTTGGGGTGACTGTGATCGTCCGTTATTTGTTGACGCTTTTACCCAGTTACCAGGTGGATATGGGCGGGTACAGCGCATGGAGTTTATACCTGGCCCAGGCCGGTTTTGACGGTTTTTACCAGACCTTTCACGTGGTATATGCCCCGGCCTACATGTATCTCTTGTGGCTCACGGGCAAGATCACGACGCTTTTTTCTTTAAGCATGGAAACCCATGTTTTGCTCATCAAGTTATGGGCGGTGCTCTCCGACCTGGTGGGGGGCTATCTTATCTATCTGATCGGAAAGCGGCTCGGCAAAGCGAAGCTGGGTTTTATTCTTGGGACGGCCTATGTCTTGAACCCGGCCATCTTTTTCAACTCTTCGGTCTGGGGGCAGTTTGACTCCATTCCGGCCACCATGCTGCTGGGGGTTATTTACTTCTTTACTTTAGAGCGGAGTGTAACTGCGGTTATCCTGTTCGCCCTGGCCGTGCTCACCAAGCCCCAGAGTGCGATGGTCTTTCCGGTTGTGCTATATCTCTTTTTCCAAACTCCTTTTTCCTGGAGGAAGCTGATTTCCTCCTTCCTTGGCGGGCTGGCGACTTATACGGCGGTCACGCTTCCGTTCGCCGCGGGACGGTCTTTCCTCTGGATCATTGACTTGTACCTGACCAGCGGGGGCGATTATCCCTACGCAACGGCCAATGGGTTTAATTTCTGGACGCTCTGCGGCGGACAGGCTGTTCATGATTCCCTTCCTTTCTGGGGTTTGACCTATGCCACCTGGAGCCTGATCTTTCTGGCGGCGGTTGCCCTCTTTTCGGTCTGGGCCTTATGGAAGAAGGGCGGTTCGCCGCAGATGTGGTATTTCACCACCTATTTCCTGTCCTTGGGTGTTTTCTTCTTCGGCAGCCGCATGCACGAGAGGTATATGTTTCCGGCTTTGCTCTTTTTAACGGTCGCCCTTTTGTGGGACCGCCGGTTGTGGCTTCCCTTGGTTGCGTTAAGCCTGTGCATGCTGGTTAACCAGTGGTACGTCTACGAACTGGCGAAGAAAAACCAGTTTTGGCTGGCCAACTACGACCCGGTGGCGATGGTTACCGCCATTGTTACCTTGCTGGCCGTGGGTCATGGTGTTTATTATCTACTTTCCAATCATGCACGGCATTTGGTTGTGAATGAAGTCGGTACGGACAAGGGGGTGGCGCGGTGAGGATTGGGATTGCCGGAGCCGGACCGCTTGGGCTGACCATCGGTTACGAACTGAGCAAAGCCGGGCACGAAGTGACGATTCTGGAGGCGGAAGAAGATTACGGCGGTTTGGTGCGGACGGCCAGGATCGGCGGTCAGGATTTGGAGTATTTTTACCACCATATCTTCACCAACGACCAGGAGATGGTCAAGATGGTCGAAGAGCTGGGCCTTTCCTCCGCACTGCTTTGGCGGGAGCCGCGGGACGGGATCTATATTAACCGCAAATTGTACCCGTTTACCTCGCCCCTTGATCTGCTGCGCTTCCGTGAACTCTCTTTGTTTTCCCGGATTGCCATGGGCTCCCTGGTGTTACGGGCGCGTTTTGTGCGGGATTGGCAAAAACTTGAGGCGATCAGTGCCAAGGAGTGGATTACCAGAAAGGCCGGCAGGGACGTCTACGCCAAGGTCTGGGGCCCTCTTCTTCAGTCCAAGTTTGACCGGGACGCGGAGGAGATCGCGGCCACCTGGATCTGGAACAAATTCAAGCTTCGGGGTTCGACCAGGAGCAAGAACCTGAGCAAGGAATTGCTCGGTTACATGCAGGGGAGCTTTATCACCGTCTACCGGAAAATGGTTGCCGCGATCACGGGCGCCGGGGGACGAGTGCTGACGGGCGCGGCGGTAAACCAAATCCGCCAAAGGCCGGACCTTACCCTAGATCTGCGCTTTAACGGCGGCGAGCTTAACTTTGACCGGGTTGTGCTCACGATGGCGCCGCCGGCCCTGAAGGCCATTGATCTTCCTTTCCCCGACACTTACCGTGCGCGGCTTGACCAGATCAGGTATAAGGCTAATATTTGTCTGATCCTTGAGCTCAAACACAGTTTGTCCCCTTACTACTGGTTAACCGTGGCCGAGCCGGAAGCGCCCTTTGTGGCGGTGATTGAACACACCAATCTCATTCCGGCTGAGCATTATGGGTCACACATCGTCTATCTCTCCCGCTATCTCGACGAAGAAGATGAACTGTACCGTTTGCCGGAGGATGTGGTTGCGGACCGTTTCCTCAACTATCTACAGCAGATTTTCCCGGCGTGGAACCGCGCGGATGTTAAGAAGATCCACTTTTTCCGGGCGCCGTATGCCCAACCGGTCGTCGGCCTCGGGTACTCCCGGATGAAGCCGGGTTATGAAACACCCCTTAAACACCTCTATCTGGCGAACATGGCCCAGATCTATCCGGAGGACCGGGGGCAGAACTATGCCATACGGCTGGGGAAAGAAGTCGCCCGGCTTGTGGGAGAAAAGGAAGGATGAGGATGGAATATTCCGGATTACGCCGGTTATTTATATTGTTTCTGTTGTGGGCGGTGGCCGTTACGGTTTCAGGTCAAAACAGCGGAAACTTGGTCTATAATCCCGGCTTTGAACTGGAGGCGCCGGATGGCTTCCCCCTTGGTTGGTGGGCGGAGCAATGGGACCAAACAAGCGGGGCCACTACTTACCAGGTGGTCGCGGAAGGGGCCTATGCCGGGGACAAGTGTTTTCTGCTCACCAACCACCAACCGAATGACGCCCGGATCATGCAGGAGATAAAGGTGGAACCCGACACCATTTACCGGATCGGCTGCCGGGTGAGGGCGGAAGGGCTAACCGCGGCGACCGGCGGGGCCAATCTGTCCATCTTAAACCACAACTATTCTTCCGCGGAATACTTTAACACTAACGGCTGGTGGGAGTTGGTGGAGTTTTACGTGCGCACTCCCAAACCGGGTCCTTCCGTGTTGCGGCTTGCTTTGCGCCTGGGCGGTTGGGGTGCCTTGAACACGGGAAAGGCCTACTTTGATGAGGTAGTGGTCGAAGCCGTACCGAAGCCGCCGATCGGGGCTTTGGTGATCGAGTTGGAAAGTGAAAAACAAGCAGCGGAGGAACAAACCCCGGCGGAAGGAGTGGCCTCCGCCGGACCACCGCACCGCGACGACCGGGCGGGAAAACGATATTTAGTTCTATTCTCCCTGGTGGTTACCGCCTTTTTGGTTTGGGCGGAAAAACGCTGGGCAAAAAGGTGAGTTCTTCCCGGAAGAACCGTTCCTGTTGTCATTAACGAAGGAAGATGCAAAAGGGAGCTTTTGCGGGGAGAACGGAAAAAGAGGGGGATTTGGTCAAATGAGAAAGTTAGGGGCCGCCCTGACGATGTTGTTCTTGATGGCGGTATCCGTCGGCATCCTGACGGGGGCCGCCGAAGGAATGCTCCCGCCCAACGGGGGATTTGAAGAAGGAGTGAACGCGACCGTCTATTATTGGATGACCCACGCCTGGGACACCCGGGAAGGGGTGACGGAATTTCACTGGGATGATACCCAAAGTTACACCGGGCAAAAAAGTGTTTGTATCGTTAACAACGAGCCCAATGATGCCCGTTATAAACAGCAAATCAGGGTAAAAGGGGATACTTATTACCGGCTTTCCTGTTATGTCAAAACGGAGAATGTGGGGCATGACCATAAAGGGGCCAATATCTCTGTGGAGGGAATCATTGATACGTCACAGGACATCCGGGGAACAACGGACCAATGGACTTATATTGAGATGTACGGAAGAACCGGTCGCCGGCAGGAGACCTTGACCGTGACCGTTGGTCTGGGCGGGTATGGGAGCCTGAACACGGGAAAGGCCTATTTTGACGAGGTAGTGGTGGAGGAGGTGACGTCCCTCCCGCCGCACATTCACGCGGTGAATCTTTTCCCACCGGAAGCGGCGGCCACCTTGGACCGGGGCAGTAATCTCCTGACAACCGTGATCTCTGTCTTCGCCTTGTTGGTGGCGGTTTTCTTGGTCGTAACGGACAAGGGTGACCGGCCGCCCGCGGCCGGCGAACATAAACAAAAGCAAGGACCGGGGGAGGAAGACCGGGAGCAGGTGGTTGACGGCCAGCCCGGCCGCAAGCCGGGCCTGAAAGACTGGCTGCTTATCTTAGTACCGGTTCTGGTCTATCTGTGTTTTGCCCTGCCCCGGCTGGGTACGACTGCGGTGCCGAAAACTGGATGGCAGCCGGTCAAACCGGGTGAATCTTTTCTGGTGGAGTTTGGGGAAACCCGCTCCTTGACGCGGATCTATTACTACGCCGGCAGCGGCGAGGGCCAATTTCAACTCGAATACCAGGATAAAAGCGGGGTTTTTCGGCCCCTGATCACCTGGCAGCAAAGGGAGTTTTACAAGTGGAACTATCTGGATGTGAATGCCGAGACCGCCCGCTTAAAGTTTACGGTGGTCCAGCCGGGTGCCCATCTGTTGGAGCTCGCATTTGTGGCGAGGGATGCCGCCGGGCCGGTCGGCATCGTCGGGATTACTGAGCAAGCGGTCGATCCATTGTCGGAAGGAGCAGTGGAAAATCTCTTCGATGAACAAGAAACCATTGATTATAGGGCTTCCTTCCTGACCGGGACTTATTTTGATGAGATCTATCATGCCCGTACCGCCTATGAGCATCTGAAAGGGATCGAGCCGTACGAAACCACCCACCCTCCCCTCGGGAAAGTGTTGATCGCGGCCGGAATTGCCCTCTTCGGGATGAATCCGTTTGGCTGGCGGATTATGGGGGTGCTCTTTGGCGCGGGGATGATTCCCGTGATGTATCTCTTTGCGAAGAAGATTTTCGGGGGTTATCTCCTCCCCTTGACCGCCGCTTTTCTGTTGATCTTTGATTTCATGCATTTCACTTTGAGCCGGATTGCCACCATCGATGTATACACTACTTTCTTTATCCTGTTGATGTACTATTTTATGTACGATTACTTTACGAGAAAATCATATCAGGTCGGCTTTAAAGAGTCGCTGAAACCGTTGTTCTGGTGCGGGCTCAGTTTTGGCCTGGGGGTGGCCGTGAAGTGGATCAGTCTCTACGCCGGTGTGGGCCTGGCGATCCTGTTCTTTAGCGCAAAAGCGATCGAGTACTTTGACTACCGCCGGGCGAAAAGGGCAAAGCCGGGCGGGAAGGGGAAAGACCATTGGACTTCCAGGTTCGTTCCTTACTATATTAACAGGACTTTTCTCTTCTGTGTGGTAGTCTTCGTCCTTATCCCGGCCGTTATTTATCTCCTATCTTATCTGCCGTTTCTGATGCTCCCCGGCCCGGGCCACGGCATTAAAGACGTGATCTCTTACCAGAAACACATGTACAACTACCACAGCCGGTTGGTGGCCACCCATCCCTTTGCATCCCCCTGGTGGGAATGGCCGATTATCCGGCGGCCGATCTGGCTTTACAGTGGCCAGAACCTGCCGCCCGGAGTCGCCGCTTCCATCGTCTCCATGGGGAATCCGGCCATTTGGTGGCTGGGCCTTTTGGCGTTGATCCCGGCGCTGGTCTTTGCGGTTAAAAAACGGGAAAAGAGCATGGTTGTGGTCTTTATCGCCATGGCGTTTCAGTATTTGCCTTGGGTCCTGGTACCGCGGCTGACCTTTATCTATCATTTCTTTTCGACGGTACCCTTCTTGATTCTGGCAATGGTCTATTTGTTCCAGCAAATCATCCGGCGGTACCCGGCGGCGGTGAAAGGGGTTTACCTTTACCTGGGCCTGGTTGGGGTCATGTTTCTCCTCTTTTATCCGGTCTTGTCGGGACTGGCCGTCCCGTCCAGTTATGTGCAGTCGCTGCGCTGGTTTAAGACCTGGTTCTTCTAGGGAAAGCCAACCCGGCCGGCGTAGTCGGGCCAGTATTAAGCCCGTGAAGTCCGGTGCGTTACCCCGGCGCGGCGGGGCAATCTTGTCGGATTGTTGGCGGTTATCCGTTGGGGTTTGAGGCGTGGGGAGAAAAGAAGGGCAAAAGGGAGGTTTTATGATGGCGGGTAAGGTAATTTACTCCATTGTCGTGCCGGTATATAATGAAGAAAAAGTGGTTTTGGAAAGCTACAAGCGGTTAAAAGCCGTCATGGACGGTGTGCAGGAAGAGTACGAAATTATTTTTGTCAATGACGGGAGCAAAGACCAAACCGGACCGCTGGTTAGCGAATTGTGTCAAAAGGATCGCAGAGTGAAGTTCATTGAATTCTCACGTAACTTCGGCCATCAAGTGGCGATTACCGCCGGGATGGATTACGCCCGTGGGGAGGCCGTGGTGGTGATCGACGCGGATCTGCAAGATCCGCCGGAGGTCATCCCCGAGATGATTGCCAAGTGGAAAGAGGGTTACGATGTTGTTTACGGTAGGAGAATCAAGCGGGAAGGCGAAACCTTCTTTAAGAAGTTTACCGCGAAGGTTTTCTACCGCTTTTTACGACGGATGACCGATGTGGACATCCCGGTCGATACCGGGGATTTTCGCCTAATTGACCGCAAGGTCTGCGATGCCCTGAAAGGGTTGGGCGAAAGAAACAGGTATGTCCGGGGGCTGATCAGCTGGTTGGGGTTTAACCAAGTGGCGGTGTATTACGAACGGCATCCGCGCTTTGCGGGGGAAACCAAGTATCCTTTGAAAAAAATGTTGAAGTTTGCTTTTGATGCGGTGACCTCCTTCTCCAACAAGCCTTTGAAACTGGCCTCCTTCACCGGAATCCTCCTGTCCGGGCTCAGCTTCTGTTATCTGTTGGTCGTTCTCTATCTACGGCTCTTTACGTCCCGGACGGTCCAGGGTTGGGCTTCGATCTTGGCGGTGAACCTCTTTTTCCACGGTGTTATCTTAGTGACCTTGGGCGTGATCGGTGAATATATCGGGCGGATCTTTGACGAGGCCAAAGGGCGTCCTTTATATATTGTCAAAGCATTACATAACTTTGCCGATGATGATCAACAGAACTGAAGTTAACTGGAAGGTGTGGCGTTGACGGAGAACAAAATCAGATATTTCGGCGAGATTCTCATCAATAAGGGTCTGATCACCCAGGAACAATTGGAACGCGCCTTGAAAAGGCAAAAAGAAGACGGCCGGTATCTGGGGGAAATCTTGGTCGCGGAGGGGATTTTGACCGAGGAGGATGTGATCGAAACCCTTGTCGAGCAGCAGGGGCTGCCCTTAGCCCGGCCGGCCGATGAAACCATTCCCCCCGAGGTGATCAATTGTATCACGCCGAAACAGGCCCACGAGTATCGAGTGATTCCAATTGCCAAGGGAGAAAACAGTATCACCGTGGCCTGTGCGGATCCCTTTGCCACGATTGCACTGGACAACCTCCGGCGGGAGTTGGGCGTCACCATTAAACTGGCGATCACCACAAAAGAGCAGATCGAAAGAGGCCTGGAAAAGTATTATCATGAACGCCTCCATAACGTCTCGGCCATTTTGGAAAATTTAACCGAGGCGGAGATGAAGAATCTGGTGGTCGAGACGTTCGACAATGGAACCGCCGGAGATCTGGAGAACCTGGCCAACGAGGCCCCCATTGTCCGTTTGGTCAATTTTCTGATCGCGGAAGGGATCCGGTTAAAGGCCAGTGATATTCACCTGCAACCCTTCGAAAAAGAGGTAAAGCTCCGGTACAGAATTGACGGTGTTCTCTACGAAAGAAACGCGCCACCCCGTAACCTTTACGCCGCGATCATCTCCCGCTTGAAATTGATGGCGGGCATGGATATCACCGAGCGGCGTTTGCCGCAGGACGGCCGGATCCGGTTTATGCTTGGGGATAAGGAGTTGGACTTACGGGTGGCGGTGGTCCCGGTTTTACACGGGGAGTCGGCGGTGATCCGGATCCTCAATCACCAAGGCTTCCTGCTGGATCTGGGGGTGCTGGGGATGGACGGCCTCTTGGACCAGTTTGAGCGGCTGATCAACATCTCCCATGGGATGATCCTGGTCACCGGCCCCACCGGCAGCGGAAAGACCACCACGTTATATGCGGTGCTGGCGCGGCTGAACCGGCCTGAACGGAAGATAATTACGATCGAAGACCCGGTGGAATACGAGATGATTGGGATCGACCAAATCCCCGTCAACCCAAAGCTGAATTTTGGTTTTGCGCAGGGTTTGCGCACCGTGATCCGGCACGACCCCGATATTATCCTGGTGGGTGAGATCCGGGACCGGGAAACGGCGGAGGTGGCGGTGCAATCGGCCCTCACCGGCCACCTGGTCTTTTCCACCCTGCATACCAACAACGCGGCGGCGACCTATACCCGCTTGGTCGATATCGGGATCGAACCGTATTTGGTGGCGTCGACCGTGAAGGGGGTTTTGGCCCAGCGGCTGGTGAGGCGGATCTGCCCGGCCTGCCGGGTGGAATACACCCCGAGTGCGGCCGAGCGGGAAATTTTAGCGGAAATTTCCCAGCCACCGGCCCGGCTTTACCGCGGGACCGGGTGCGAGGAGTGCAATTACATCGGCTACAAAGGACGGTTGGGGCTTTTTGAGTTGCTGATCACCAGCGAACAGATAGAGAAACTGATCATGGCCAACGCCAGTACATCCCAGATCAAGAAGGTGGCGATTGCCGAAGGGATGAAAACCCTTCGTGAAGACGGGTGGGACAAGGTCAGGGCGGGCCTTACCACTTTGGAAGAGGTCTTGCGCGTGACTCAGGAGTAAGGGGGATCAGGGCAAAAGTGGAATTTCGTTATAAAGCAGCTGAGGCCACCGGGCGAATCATTACGGGGACGCGCACGGCTGCAAACAAAACCGTTCTCCTCCGCACCTTGAAGGAGGAAGGCTTGATCCCCATTGAGGTGCGGGAGGTCAAACGGTCAAACTATGGACGTTTTCTGAAGAAAGGCGGCAACAAGCAGGATCTTTTCCTTTTTACCCGCCAACTCGCGGGACTTTTGGCGTCCGGGATTACGCTGGACAAGGCGATGGAGATTGTGGTCAACTTATTGCAGAACAATCCCCTCGGTCGCGTGATCCGCACGGTCCATCAGCAGATGAAAGCCGGCGTCTCCCTTTCCCGTGCCATGGAGGACCACAATTTGTTCTTTGACTCTTTATACGTGAGTCTGGTCCGGGTGGGGGAAAATACCGGGTTACTGCCGCAGATCATGGGACGGCTGGCGCAGACCATGGAAGAGGAGCTAAATCTACGGCGACAGATCCTTTCCAGCCTTACGTATCCACTCATGGTCTTCATCGCCAGTATTGCGGCGACCATCTTCCTCCTGTTAAAGGTGGTGCCCCAGTTTGAGGCACTCTTTACGCAGAGCGGCAGTGACCTCCCCAGGATTACCCGGATTGTTCTGGGACTGAGCAAAAATCTGCAAACGATTGGCTTAATCCTGGCGGTGACGGTTGGTTTACTGTTGCTCCTGTTGATTTTCTATTTCAGTACGGAGCAAGGAAGGCGCCTCCGCGACCGTCTGCTTTTGAACCTGCCGGTTACCGGCGGACTCCAGATGCGGTTTATTTTGGCTGATTTTGCCCGTACCTTAAGTTTACTGTTGAAAAGCGGGGTACCGCTTCTGGAGAGTCTTTCGCTATTAAAGACAACGATCAGCAATGTGATCGTGGCCGACCTGATCGGCACGGCGGAAGAAGAGGTGCGCAAAGGGGGAAGCTTCGCCCGTTTTCTTTCCCGGCAAACGGTGCTGCCCAGTTTGGTCGGGGAGATGTTTGGCGTCGGCGAAGAGGCGGGCACCCTTGATGAGATGGCCGCCCATCTGGCACGGTTTTATGAAACCGAGGCCAAACAGAAGCTGAACGCGCTGGTTTCCTTGTTGGGGCCGGTCTTGATTATTTTACTCACCGGTTTGATCTTCCTGATTGCCATCGCGGTGCTCTTGCCAATTATCAGTCTAAACATTGGCTATTAAGCTTGTGGGAGGGGAACAGGCATGAAGAGAATCAAGTTTCAACAAAAGGAAGGTTTCACGTTATTTGAAGTAATTGCCGTTTTATTTTTGGTGGCGGCCTTGTACGCGTTGGTCGGGCCTTCCATCTGGAAGCGGCTGGAGACCGGGAAAGTGCAGACCGCCCGGGCACAGATGGCCCTCTTGAAAAATTGTTTGAACGATTACCGGCTCGACATGGGCACCTATCCTTCAACGGCAGAGGGTTTAGCGGCGCTGCGGGTACGACCGGCTTCCGACCGGGGAAATTGGAACGGTCCTTATATTGAAGGTCCCATCCCGAAGGATCCCTGGGGGAATGAGTATGTCTACCGCTTCCCGGGAACCCGCAATTATGATAGTTTTGACTTATACTCCCTAGGGGCGGACGGCGAAGAGGGAGGTTCAGGGGTCAATGCTGATATCAGCCTCTGGGAAGAAGAGGATGACCCGGTTTATTCCGGCCTGCCCGAGGGATAAGCGGCGGAATAGCGCACGGCGGGATGAGGAGCGCACGGCAGGTTTTACCCTCTTTGAAGTAGTAGCGGTTTTAGCTTTAATTACCCTTCTTTACTCCATCTTTATCTATGATTTTGACGAAGCGGCCCGCCGCCTCACCGAGCGGATCGACCTCAAGCAGGTGGAGGCCGACCTCCAAACTTTACGGGCGGAGAGTTTGGGAAGGCCGGGCGATTACCGTTGCCGTTTTTTCCCCAATGAACGCTTTTACCTGTTGCAAATGGATGATACGGTTTTAAACAGGAGCCTGAAGACTCTGGCCTATACCGGCCTGGAAGAGTTGGAGCTGGTCTTTGCCCGTTTTGAACCCGTGACGGGGGAAATCCGACTCGGGACGCCGCAGGGGCGAGAATACCGGCTCTTACCAAATGCCGCCGGTTATTTTGAGGTGGTGCGGGAATGAGGATGGCGAAACGCGGCGACGACGGCTTTACCCTTCTTGAGGTGGTCTTGGCTCTTGTCCTTATTGGGCTGGCGGTTCGTTACCTTATGCCCGCCTTTTCCGGTTTTTTGGTTTCCGATCGTTATCTCACCCACCGGCAGGAGGCATATCTGCTGGCCGCCGGGAAACTGGAGGAGATCATTTATCAAGTGGAGAAGGCGCACGAGGGGGATTTTCCCGCGCCTTGGGCCCACTTCCACTGGATTTACCGCGTTGAGCGGCTGGGCGAAGGGTTGGTCCGGCATGAATTGACGGTCAACTGGAGGGAGACGGTTGGCGAAAGAAGAATTTCTGTTTCGCGTCTGCAGTTCGAGTAGGACCAGACCAAGAAATGATGCCGGATTTACCCTCCTGGAAGTGCTCATGGCCTTAACTTTGACCGGGATGGTAATGCTGGCCGCCTTGTCTTTGTTACGGAATACCTATGGCCTCTGGCAACGGAATTTTTCCGATGACGCGTCGACCAGGGCGGCCCGTTTACTGACCATAAACGTGCGGCGGATCGTGGACCGCGCGTATTACTATCCTTATTTGGATGGAAAGATCGAACACCTGCGGGGAACGGATGACGGGTTTGACTTGCCGGTGGTCACGGAGCGGAACGGGATTCAACGGGAAGGACTTTATTTTGCGGAGGGGCAGATTGTTATTCGGCAATACGATACGGCGCAGCCCAACGAGGTCCGGGAGGAACTGCTCCTGGAGAAGGTGGCGGCGGCGAAGTTCACTTATCTCCAGGCCGACCGCGGCGTGTGGGTGGATTATTGGGACGACCGGGATTACCCGCGCCTGATTCGCTTGGAGATTAGTTTGCGGGCGGAAGACACGGCCGGTGGAGAGAAAAGGGTTCCCCCGCTGGTTGTTTCTATTCCGGTGGGAATGGAGTGTCGTTTTCAATGAATGAGGGGCGTAAGCAGAAGGGAAGCGCCGAATTGATGGTGGTTTGGGTGATTATGATGATCACCGCGCTGCTTTTTGCCACCGAATCATTGTTGGAAGTAAAAAGGGTTGCCGGGCAACAGTTTTTAAAAGAAGAGGAGTTACGCCGGGGCGGAGACGAAGTCTTTTCCCTGGTGCTACACTGGCTGCACACGGTGGACGGTGCGTACGATACCCCGGCGGAAAGGGTTTTTCCTGAGGAAAGGTTGGCGGAAGCCGGGTATCCGGGCGCTACGGTGGAGCTGTGGGATGAAGGAAGCCGTTTTAATCCGAACAACGCGACAAAAGCGTTGCTTGACGAGTATTTCGCGGCAACCCCCCGCCTGCGTCAGGCGGTCACGGAAGAGTTGTTCGGGTGGGCGGCGGGACCGACCGAAACCCTCGCGCGGAAGAATTATTTCCTGACCAAGAGCGAACTGAAAGCACTGGGCAAGACGGCGGTGGAGGACGCCCTGTTGGACCAGTGTACCATTTACGGCCCGGCGGCCTTTCATCTTCTTGACGGGGAAGTCTTTCTTTCGCTTTTGTACCGGGCTGGTCTGGATTTGACGATTACGGCGGAAGAAAGGATAATCAATAATTTCAACGAAAAAAGGAGCACCTTTGTAAACACAACGGACGTGGCCCGGCTTCTTGCCGCCCTGCAGTTGGAATTCCTGCCGTCACCGGAGGAGATGGGGGAGTTGGTCACAGGTGAGGGAATCGTCAATCCCAATTACGCCAGCCGCCACTATGTGGAGACGGTGCTCAGTTGGCTTTTCGGCCGGGTCGAGCTTTATGATTTTGAAGAGTATCGGGTTGCCAATCCTTTTACGAATCGCGAGAGCTTTGTTAATTACCTTAGAATGGTGTATAACCGGGAGATTGACGCGGAGAAGGTTTGGTTGTGTTTTAACCTAAAGACCCGGATCTGGGGGGTGCGGATTATCCTCCCGGAGGAAGAAGGCGGTAAGGAATTACAGATCTCGGCCGTCCTGGAGCGGATTCCTGGGCGGGACCGGTCCGACTTTTTCTTTAAGGTTCTTTCCTACCAAAGTGTGATTGTCCGTAGTGAGTGAAATGTGTCCGAAGCACCTTCTACCAATCAACAAAGGGATGAAGCGGGATGGGAAAAAGAGTTACGGCGATTGATCTCCGGGAGGACGGCTTTAGCATTGTGGAGATGGTCGGCGGCAGAAAGGGGCCGTACCTGAAGACCTTTGTGGGGGAGACTTGGGAATCTAGCCACCCCGGGGAGAGGAGCCGCCAACTGACCAAGGTCTTTGCGCGGCAACGGATCGGGAGAAAAAGAATTGTGGCGGCTTTACCGCTGAGTTTGGGGCGGTGGATCCGTCTCCGCCTTCCTGCGCTTTCCGGAGATGCGCTGGAGAAGGCGGTCGCCCTTTCTTTACAGGAACAAAGCCAGTGGTCCGCTACGGAAGCGATCTTTGGTTTTCAGGCGCGAAAGATGGGCGAACAGATGCAGATTGATGCTTTTGTCTTTCCGGAACCGGCGGTTCAATCAAGGTTCGATCTGTTGAAAAATGCCGGCTTGAACCTGAGATACTTTGTACCGCGTCCTTTCGGGGTGATCAACTACTTACTGTTTTATCCGGTGAGGATGCCCGAGAATGAGGTGGCCGCTTGCCTTGATTTTTCAACCCAGGAAACCGAGATCACCTTTTTTGACCGGGAAGGTTTAATTTTGCTCCGGAGCTTTCCCAACCCCTTAAAAGCGGAAAACCAGTATGATACTTCAGCCCTGGCGGGCGAGCTGCGTTTAGTCCAATTAAAACTGCGCCACGACGGAAAGCTGCTGACCCGATGCTACTTATCGGGTTGGATGTCCGGATTAAATCTGGAAGAGCTTACTCCGGCGGTAACGGCCCATCTTGGAGTGGAGGATGGGGCGACCGGCTATCTTCCTCCGGCCGGGCTTCTCTCGGTCATCGGGCGCGAGGGGAGCAAAACGCCGGGGGCTTTAACTACGATCGGCCTTGCCCTTGAAGGATTGGGTTACACGCCCGCCCTCCGCCTTTACCCGGACGATGCGGAGGCCCGCAGGAAAAGGATGCGCCTCTCCCGGGTTGCGGCCGGTTTGAGTGTCCTTTTTCTGCTCGGAGGCTTTTATTTTCAGTATAGTGCCCGCCAACGGAACAAGATGATTATAAGCGAAAAAGCCCGTTTGGCCCAGTCGGTGGAAGCCCGGCTGACCAGATACGAAAATCTTTGGTCCAACCGTGTCCCCAGCCTTCGATTCTTCACGGAATGGGAAAAGATTGCGCCGGAAGGGACGGTCATTACCGCCCTGGTGATCGAAGGCAACGAGGTTAAGGAGGTCAGCGGTTACACACCGTCTTTTAGCACCTTGTACCAAAGACTGCTCTCCTCTCCATCCTTGCGGAATTTACGGATCAGAGGGGGAATTCGAAAACACAGTGAAGGGTTGGAAGCATTTCGTCTTTCCGGGCCAATGGGGGAGGGGAATTAATTTGGCGACTGAGCGCAAAACCAGCAAGTGGGCGTGGATCGCGATCATCATTTCGATACCGATCATCCTTTGGCGGTTGGGAACAACCGGTATGTTCGGTCCGGAGGCCAACTTGTCTTTGCCAACCCCGATCGTAAGCCGCGAGGATGGGCGTGTCAATCAAGGTAAAGATGACCGTGACCAAGGAAAAGCGCAACTTTCCTCAGTCGAAGCCCTGCGGGTTTGGGAAGAACGCTTTTACGCGGCGGGTCAGCCGAATCTTGTGGCTGAATTTTTGGGGGTTGTTGAGACTTTAATTGCCAAGGCCGGGTTGGAGGTGACCGAAAAACAGCTCTTGGATGGGCTACGGGCCCCGGAAGGCTGGGTTAAAGTAGGGATCAACTTGAGCGGCCAGGGGGACTTTTTTACGGTCGCCGCCTTTTTAAACCAGGTTTATGGTTATGAAAAGTATATTGCTGTCGAGCGGGTGCGGATCTCCGCCGACCAGAGTCGCAAAATCCTTAATTATGATCTGACCTTAACCACTTTGGCACTGAAGAAATGACAAGGAAAAAAGGGAGTTGGCGATGGGAAGAAAAAAAGAGGAACGCTGGCTGCTGTTTTCGGTTTGTTTTCTAGTGCTATCCTTGGCTTTTTTCGGAGTCAGTTTCCGCCAGTGGGATCAGCGGTCCCCGGTTGTAAACGGAGAAAGCGACTGGAGCGGGGTAATGCCGGCTCCGGGGCAACCGGTGAAGCTATTACATGATCCTTTTTTCCCGGCGGAGCCTGGGGAGGAAGAGCAGGCCCCCGCATCTTCGCAATTTGTCTTGCGGGGAGTGATCAGTGGCCAGTCCTCAATGGCCATCCTGGAACTGGCCACCGATCCGAACTCCAGTTGGCTGGTGAAGAAGGGGGATGTTCTCCTTGGGGAAAAAGTGCTTAAGATCGGACCAGGCTCGGTGGAACTGTCGGTCGGCGAGGGGCAGGTTGTTGTTTTGGAGATGATCAAGGAAGAACCGGGAAGTGAGTGGGGATTGACTAATTAGAGAAGAAGATGATAATTGACCCATAAAAGGAAGAATTTGAAAATAGTGAGTGGATTTTGCTGGTAACCGGCGCTTTTACGGGAAGAAGCGCGCCGGTTACTTTTTTTTGTGTCTTTTTATATCACTATCTCTTTTATAGTTTGGGAGAAGTAATTCAACGTAACCTCATCGGCGTATCTGGGAGGAGGCGGAAGACAGTACAAAGGTCTTGTCCCAGGATCTTTTCGATTAAAAATGAAAAAAGTGCAAATATTGTACAATATTATTAGGATATATATTGCCAAGAACTAGGAGGTTATGATAAACTTTTGATTAAATATCTATGTCAAGAAAAATGGCTCTACAGAAGCAAAATTATTCCTTAAATTCACCTATGACACCAACGAGAATACAGTTCAATAACGCCGTTATCAGAACCGGAATGTTTGTGGACCTAAATGACCAAGGGTATGTGATCGGTCAGGACGCGCCTTTTAAAGAAGATGAATTCCAAGGCACTGACCCTAATAACATTAGCAACATGAACTATATTTATTAATAGAAATTTATTTATTGTGCCTTTTGGGGAGAAGCAAGAGGTGTCAGATCATGGCCAAACCCGGAAAAAACAAGGAATTGACTCCTTTCCAAACAAAACGGCTGCAAGAATTCAACTCTGTCCGGGAGGAGTTACTGGCGAAAGGATTTACGGAAAAGCATTTGACAGTTAGTATGTTAAAAGCAAATTTGGTGGCTTTCGTAATGGCTTTCCCGATTGCGTTGGTCTTATATCTGCTTTATCTTGTGGTCAATGGTACGGGCCAACAAGGATCCGGGCCTCGTTTCTTGTTTATTGTCCTGTTTCTGTTGGGGATTGTTCTTCATGAATTGATCCATGGTGCGGTCTTTGCGGCTTTTGCAAAGGACAAATGGCGGGCCGTCCGTTTTGGGATCCATTGGCCGACCCTGACTCCTTACTGTTCTTGTGTCGAAGCGCTTTCCCTACCCAAATATGTTTTGATTTGCGCGATGCCTACCATCATCTTTGGCTTGCTTCCATACTTTATCGGATTGGCATTTGGTCTTTCGACACTGGCCTATTTTGGTCTTCTGTTTATTTTTGCTGGTGGTGGGGATGCCTATATATTATGGATGATCCGGAAAGAAAGGCAGGGCTTGATTCTTGACCATCCTTATCTAGTAGGATGTGTTGTCTTTTCTCCCAAACTTTCTGATAGTTGCTCCACGCCTGTTCCTGCCGGGCAACGAAGTGATGTAAATTTAAACTAGCGATGAAGATAATTAGCAGGAAAAAAATAGAGGTGAGTAAGTTACCACTGGGATTATATGGGGAGTAACCGGCGAGAAAAGGAAAAAATACGGTCAAAGGCGAATAAAGTGGTCAGCTAACATTTCTATCCGCGGAGACAAGCTTCAATCTAATCATCAAAGGAGAGTGGTCGGGTGCTTACGCTGACCGTTTTTTTGAGTGGTGCCGTTTTAATGTCCCTGGAGATGGTGGGCAGCCGGATTTTGGCTCCCACCTTCGGCAGTTCGATCTATATCTGGGGCTCCTTAATCGTTGTCGTCATGGCCGCCCTGACCCTCGGGTATTATCTTGGCGGGCGCATTGCCGACCGTTACCCCGATTTATTAGTCATTGGTATTATCTTGGCTGGTGCCGGTGGCTTTATTGGGTTCCTCCCCTTCTGGACCAGTCACGTCAATGCCATTTGCGGGCGGCTGGAGCCGCGCCTGGGTTCCCTCATGGCGGCGTCTGCCTTTTTTTTTCTTCCCAGTATTCTCCTGGCCACCGTTTCGCCCTATGCGGTCAAACTGGCGGGGCGTAATCTGGAAAACCTGGGGAACGTTGCGGGTCGTTTATCGGCCATCTCCAGCACCGGGAGCGTTATTGGCACTTTGGTGACTTCCTTTTTCCTGATTCCCCTCACAGGCGTGCGGAATATTGTACACTCCCTCGGGCTGATCCTGCTTTTATTGGCCTTGTTGATCATTGGCCGCCCGGCGGGGCGGGACACCCGGTCCACGCCCGGTCTTTTCTGGTTAAGACGTGGCGTCGGGCTGGTGGTTTTGGTCTTGATTGTGCTTTTAGTCGTTTTCTGGCGGTCTACCGCTTTCCGTGCCCTGTTTAGCCAAGACGGGGTCATCTACGAACGGGATACCTTATATAATCACGTAAAGGTGACCCAATACGATTCCTTGCGTTACTTGCGCTTTGACAATTCCATGCAGAGCGGGATCGATTTGAACGACCCTTTACGGATGGTCTTTCGTTATACTTCTTTCCTCCATTTGGGGGTCGTTGTCTGTCCCCAACCGGAACGGGTGCTTTTTATCGGGTTGGGGGGTGGTTCCGCGCCCATGAAATTTCTTCATGATTATCCTTCCTTAAAAACCGTTGATGCGGTGGAGATCGACCCGGAAGTTGTCAAGGTCGCGCGGACTTATTTTGCGTTGCCGGAGGATCCCCGTCTACGGGTGGTTACCCAAGACGGCCGTTTATTCATCCAGCAAATGTCGGATAAAATTGCCCGCGGCGAGCGCGCGCCCTATGATTTGGTGATTATTGATGCCTATTCGGCCAGTACCATTCCTTATCACCTCACTACCCTGGAGTTTCTCCAGGCGGTCCGGCAGGTTTTAGCCCCCGGTGGCGCGGTTGTTTCCAATATTATTGGAGCGCTCGCCGGTCCATACAGTAGCCTGTTCCGGGCGATGACCCGTACTTTTGACGCGGTCTTTCCGCAGCGATATATCTTTCCCGTTTACGGTTGGGACGGCGTGAGTGATACGGCGGAGCAGAATATCATCCTGATTGCCACCACGGATCCACGTTACCGGTCGAAGACAGTCTGGGAGGAGCAGGCGGAGGAGTTGTTCGCCCGGGGGATGATTGAGGAGGAGGTCCCTCTTTTCGTCCGGAACCTGGTGGATGACCCCTTGGTCTTCCAGGAAGCTTGGTTGGCGGATGTGCCGCTCCTGACCGATGATTACGCGCCAGTCGATACTTTGAAACACCCGTTGTTATGAAATTGTGAAGAGGACGAGCGCGGACAGGTTATTTCAGTAAAATTATGTTATAATTGGAATGACTGCCATGACAAGGAGGTTTTAAAATGAAAAAAGTGACATCCATTTTGTTATGTGGTCTTTTGTTGCTATTGTCGGCGTCACAAACGATGGCCAGTGGGCTGTCGGCGGAGACGTTTCTGGGTAACCTGGCGCAGACGAAAAAAACGGAACGGGTCGTTAGCGGGATAACAACAACAGCCCTCGGGATCGGGACCGGTATTTTAGTCTCAAGCCTCGCCTCCGACGAGGAATTAGCAGAGAACGAGGCAAAGGCGATCAAGACGGTTGGATATTTCGGAGCCGGGCTCCTGGTTGGCGCGGGAATTATTACTTTGGCCATTCCTTCCGAAGCGGAAACCCATTACCGGGATGTACAAGCCATTGAGGACCCGGCGGCCCGGGAAAAGGCAGCCTACAGCAGTCTGGTCTACTGTGCGGAAAAGGCAAAAAGAGAACGGTTAATTAACGGGGCGCTCTCGGCCGCGGGTGCTTTGTATTTCTTGTTTGCCGAGCCCGTTACCTATTATGATACCAATTACAATACATACAACGGACTGATCTTGGCAGCCAGTGCCGGGGCAAGTTTCTTGATTAAAAGTGTGGAAGAAAAAATGCTGGAACAGTACCACCATGCGCGTGACTTTGGTGCGGAAGTGGAGCGCAATCGTTCCAACCTGCGGTTGGGGTGGTTGCCTGATGGCCGTATTGCTGCAGTTTACAGCTATCAGTTTTAAGTAGTTGCGCCGGAGTTTATCCGCACACTACTTACACGATTTAATAAAAAAACTCCCTTCAGGATCGGCGGTCGCTGGTAACCGTCACCCGGAAGGGAGTTTTTAATGTTCGGGACCATGCTTTGGTCACAACTGAATCATAATTGATTCAAGTCGTAAGGTGTTTCTTGGTAGACGTAGTAGTTCAGCCAGTTGCTAAAGAGCAGGTTGGCGTGGCCGCGCCACTTGACGATGGGGTTTTTGGTCGGGTCATCATTAGGAAAATAATTTTTGGGGAGGTCGATCGCAAGACCCTTCTTGATATCCCTTTCGTATTCCGCTTTCAGCGTTAAGGGATCGTATTCGGAATGCCCGGAGACAAAGACTTGGCGACCATTGCGGGCCAGTACAATATAGACCCCTGCCTCCTTGGATTCAGCCAGGATCTGCAGTTCTGGGACCTTGAGCACATCCTCTTTCCGAACTTCCGTATACCGGGAGTGGGGGACGTAGAATTCGTCGTCAAACCCGCGGAGTAACTTGACATGGAAATGTTGCGGATCGATCACATGTTTAAAGATGCCGAACAGTTTTTTCTCCAGCGGATGTTTGGGAATTCCATAGTGGTAATAAAGGGCGGCTTGGGAAGCCCAGCAGATATGAAAGGTGGAAAAGACATTTGTCACGGTCCAGGCCATAATCTCGGTTAATTCGTCCCAATAATCAACTTCTTCGTATTCAATCTGCTCGACCGGCGCCCCGGTGATGATCATCCCGTCAAATTTATCGTGTTTAATTTTGTCAAAGGTGGTGTAGAACCTCTCCAGGTACTCGGCGGGGGTGTTTTTTGACTGATGGGTTTGCGGGTGAAGTAAAGTGACTTCCACCTGGAGCGGAGTGTTGGCCAACAACCGGAGAAGCTGAGTCTCGGTCACACTCTTATTCGGCATCAAATTCAGGATCACGATTTTTAAAGGACGAATGTCTTGGTGAAGGGCTCTTTCTTCATCCATAATAAAGACATTTTCGTTTTGGAGAATCTCCAGCGCCGGTAAATTGGTGGGTACCTTAATTGGCATGGGTTTCCTCCTGTTCATTCCTTAAGACTAAATTTTTATCATTGTACTTCCTAACGATCATTTCGTCAATATGAATCTGAGAAACTTTTCCCTTCTCTGCTCATGACCTGTTTTTCATTGACCAGCCTGCCGTTCGGGGTGTCATTCAAGCGGAACCAAGAAGTCAACAAGGAGTGGCAAACAGGATTCCCTCAAAGAAAAGGATTTTTTTAGGAATAGATATTGCATCTTGCCACTCCCTATAGTATAATCTTGATAATTTATCCATTACCGAGTAAGCCGCCCTGAATAATATGTTATTCCTTTTCGCGTTGGCGAAGATGAAAATAAATAAAAATAAAAGGAGGCTTAGGCACATGGAGAAGACATTTCGCCCGGAGACTTTAGTGGTGCACGCCGGACAGACGCCGGATCCGGTGACGGGAGCAAGAGCAACGCCGATCTACCAGACCACCTCCTACGTCTTTAAAGATACAGACCACGCGGCGGCGCTTTTTGCCCTACAGGAAGAAGGGAATATCTATACGCGGTTGATGAACCCGACCACCAGTGTTTTTGAAGAGCGGATGGCGGCTTTGGAAGGCGGGGTTGGTGCTTTGGCCACTTCTTCCGGCCAGGCGGCAATTGCGCTGGCGATTCTTAATATCGCGCAAGCCGGTGACGAGATTGTGTCGGCCAATAATCTTTACGGCGGGACTTATAACCTCTTCCAGCACACTTTGGCGCGGTTTGGCATTAAAGTATACTTTGTTGACTCGACGGATCCGGGGAGATTCAAAGACGCCATTACCCCGCGGACGAAAGCAATTTACGCGGAATCGATCGGCAACCCTAAACTGGATGTTTTGGATTTTGAAGCGGTGGCGCGGATCGCCCACGACCACCACCTCCCTTTGATCGTCGACAACACTTTGGTTCCTTATCTCCTCCGTCCCATTGACTACGGAGCCGATATTGTCGTATATTCAGCTACGAAGTTTGTTGGCGGGCACGGCACCTCTTTAGGGGGAGTGATCATCGATTCCGGCCGCTTTGATTGGACGCAAGGAAACTTTCCGTTGATCACCGAACCGGACCCCAGTTATCACGGGATCAATTTTGTCGAAGCCGTGGGCAACAAAGCATTTATCGTAAAAGCCCGCGTGACTTTGATGCGGGATCTCGGCGCCACGCTATCCCCCTTCAATTCCTTTTTATTCCTGCAAGGTTTGGAGACTTTGCACCTGCGGATGCTACGCCATAGCGAAAACGCTCTGAAGGTGGCTAAATTCCTGCAAACGCACCCGCAAGTCTCCTGGGTCAACTATCCCGGACTGCCCGACAGTCCGCACTACGACAAGGTGCAAAAATACCTCCCCAACGGCGCCGGGGCGATTATCGGTTTCGGGGTCAAGGGTGGGAAAGAGGCCGGTATTAAATTTATCAATCGCGTCAAGCTCCTGTCTCATTTGGCCAATATTGGCGATGCCAAATCCTTAGTCATTCATCCGGCTTCCACGACGCACCAGCAATTGACCGAGGCGGAACAGTTGGCCACCGGTGTGACTCCGGACTACATCAGGCTTTCGGTGGGGATTGAAAACGTTGAAGATATTCTGGCCGACCTGGACCAAGCCTTGAAGGCAACCGTCTGATTACCATAGAAAGCGGTTTGGTTGACGACGTTTAGACATGTCTGTTCAGAACGGGTTCAGCACGGTTGTTTTTAAGGCCAAGGGCGCCAACTAATCAAGGGGATCAGAATTAAGTGTATTGCTCCTTTTCGGGAAGATGATGGATTGAGATTAAGACAGGCATCTTCCGAAAAGGAGTTTCTTTATGGAGGGATAACGTTTTTTCCCGGAGGAAGATCTTCTCTAACTTGCCAAAAGCAGCGGATTAATTTATGATAATGACAATGACCAGCTTGTTTACGTTTCCGGGGAAAGGGTGAGGACAGTTAAGCGTGACGATTTTTTGACGGGGATGAAGACCGGCCTGCCGATTGCCTTCGGTTACTTTTCGATTGCCGTTGCCTTTGGTTTACTGGCGAAGGCCAACGGTTTGCCCGCCATCACGAGTATTCTGATGTCGGCGCTGGTTTTTGCCGGGGCCAGCCAATTTATTGCGGTCAATCTGTGGGCGACCGGGATGGGTGGCGGGGAGATCATCATCACTACTTTTCTGGTGAATATGCGCCACTTTTTAATGAGTGCCACTCTGGCCCGGCGGCTGGGTCCGCAACCGCCGAAAGTAAAGTCGTTAATTGCTTTTGGCATTACCGATGAGACCTTTTCGCTGGTGGTGATGCAGCCGGAGTATAACCGGGTTCCCGGCTTTGTGGCCGGGGTTAATACAGCAGCTTATTTAGGCTGGGTTTTGGGGACCGCGGCGGGGTCGCTGCTGGTCAACGGGTTGCCCGCGGTCATCCAGTCCAGTATGGGGTTGGCTTTGTATGCGATGTTTATTGGGTTATTGGTGCCCGGACTTAAGGGTTCCAAGGCCAATGTAACCGTTTTCGGTTTGACACTGGTCTTGAGCGCGCTGGCGTCTTGGGGTCCGTCGTGGCTGACGGCGATCGGCAAAGGCTGGAAGGTCATGATCATAACAGTGATCACCTGTAGTTTGGGGGCGTTGCTGTTTCCCGAGGAGGAAGTGAAAGATGCAAAATAGCCAAGATTTGTTGCTGGTGCTGGGGATGGCGGCCGTTACCTATCTGCCCCGTTTATTGCCGATGCTTCTGCTGTCGACGGATAAACTTCCCCCTGTGCTCAAACGGTTTTTTGATTTTGTTCCTTATGCCGTCTTAACGACTCTGATCTTCCCCGAGATTCTTTTTTCGACCGCACAGCCGGCTTCGGCCGCCGTCGGCGGGGTCATTGCCTTCAGTCTCGCGTATGGCGGAAAGAATCTTTTTCTGGTCGTGACCGGGGGGATTGGTGGGGTTTTCCTTTGGGAATTGCTGTTTTGACCGCGACAATAGAAAACCCCATCTTTACCAATGACTGCAGATGGTCCAAGGGGGCAGATGGCAAGGGGTCAGGTCCTGTTGATTCCCGGGGGTGTTTGGTGGAGACCGATGGAGAGGAGGATGCGCGATGGAAGTTTTTCTCGACTGTTTACCCTGCGTTTTGCGGCAGGTCTTGGAAGCCTCCCGTCTGGCGACGGACCGGTTTGAGGTCCACGAAGCGATTATGCAGGAAGCCACCGCGCTTTTGAGCAAATACCGCCAGTTTCGGAATGCGCCGGAACTTGGCGGCAGGATGCATGAGATTGTGAAGAGACACACCGGTGTGCACGATCCTTACCGGGAGGTGAAGGAGGTAAGTATCCGTGAAGCTTTACAAGTCTATCCTTTTCTTGAGCGGTTCCTGGCGGAAAAGGTGGAACCTGCGGAGCGGCTTTATTGGGCGTTAAAGATCGCCGCGACTGGGAATATTATCGATGCAGCCTTGGGGAACGGTGCCACCTGGCTGAAAAACCTCGAAGCCGAATTGGTAAAACCGTTTGCGGTTTGTGATCTGACCCGCTTCCAAAGGGAACTGGAGCGGGCGAAAAACCTGTTAATTATTGGGGATAATGCCGGTGAGACCGTCTTTGACCGTCTCTTATTGGATTACCTGTCGGACTTTGAGATCATCTACGCTGTCCGGGGAGAACCAGTGATCAATGATGCCACCGTGGACGATGTCCGTGCCTCCGGATTCGACCCCCGGATTAAGGTGGTGTCGACCGGCGCCACGACTCCGGGGTTGATTCTGGAGGAGTGTACCGAGGAGTTCGTCACTCTGTTTTACCAGGCCGACCTAGTGATCAGCAAAGGACAGGGTAACTTTGAAGCGCTGATGGACGAGGAGGGCCGCGGCCTCTTTTTCCTTTTGAAGGCCAAATGTCCGCAGGTAGCTGCGGTCCTGGGTGTTCAGGTTAACGACTATGTTTTTAAGTGGCAAGGCCGATAAACGAAATGGTTCGGGGGAATATTAACAAAAAGACTAAACAGGAGACGAGGAAGAAAATTGTTACGGGACAAATTAATCTCTGGTGCCTTGGCCGGAGTTGTTGCTGATCTTGCGATGAGTATTCCCGAGTTTATTCTGTGGAAACTGAAGATTCTTGGCCACCCTCTCTTTCACCATGCGGCTAGTTTGCTTTTGCCACTGGAATACGTCCATAAGAACTTCCTGGGCGCATTTTTAGGGTTTATTGCTTGTAAAGTTTACAGTGCTTTCCTTGGGATCGTCTTTATCGCGCTTCTGGTTTATACCGGAGACCGTTACTTCCGAACCAAAGGCCTGATTTACGGGGCCTTTCTCTGGTTGGCTTCCTATAGCGGACTGGCGTCATTACCCATCGTTAAACTGAGCGCCCACCCGCGGACTCCCGTGGAAGTGCTCCTCTTTCTCTTCCTCCATCTTCTGTTTGGGCTTGTCCTCGGTATGATAGCCCGCTGGTTAAAGCGGCAAGAAAAACTGGACTAATTTGGCTTGTTTTTTTTCCTTCTTGTCACTAACAGGTAGACAAGGAGGGACGAAGGGATGTTCAATAAGCCCAAAAGGCCCCAAAGCCAGGCGTTTTCGCCGCGTTTCCGTGCGTCCTGAAAGATCCAAAGCGCTTGTGCTAGGAGGAGAACAGCAATCAGGGCATAAGCCCACCAAACCAGTCTTTCCGTATTGCTCAAGTTAATAAACCTCCTTTTTATGGGGAGTTGGCGGCCAGAGGATGAGAAAAGGCAAAAGCACGCTGATCCCGATATAACCGGCCATCACCGGGAACAGATAACCCTTTTGGAGCAAGAGACCAACCCCGCTCAAAAAGCCGAAGGCGACGAGCAGAAAGAGCAGGTTCTCCAAGACCATCCACCGCCGGGTGCGGTGGCGGGTTTCGACCACCAGCCTTTGAAAATGGTCGATAGGGGGTGTGGGGATCTCTGCGACCATCGCTTCGACCTCCTGGCCAAAGGCATCCAACGGTTCTTTTAGTTGGTGCAGTGCCGTGTGAAACTCTTTTTCGGTGCGCATTGCCGGTCACTCCTCTCTACTGGCTAGACTGTCCCGTAACGCACGCACAGCCGCATACAGACGGGAACGGACCGTGCCGACGGGTACTTTCATTATGGCGGCAATTTCTTCGTAGGAATAATCATAATAGTACTTCAGGACCAAGGGGGTCCTTTTTTTTAACGGAAGCCGGAGCAAGGCTTGTTTAAGGGTGATGGTGTTGACCGGGACCGCCTCCGCGGGGGCGGACCGGTTGTTCCTTTCGGAGAGGGCTTGGTACCGTTTCTCCAGTCTTTTTTGGCGGCGCCAATCGTCGCGGTAAAGGTTGGTGCCGATCGAAATCAACCAGGAAGCGAAAGAGGACTCCTGCCGGTATTGGCCGCTTTTTTTGATTGCCTTGACCATCGTTTCCTGCGTTAAATCCTGGGCCAGATTGGGGTCCTGGGTGAGTTTGAGAAAATAACCAAGCACATAGCGGTAATTGGCTTGGAGCAAGGCCGCCAGTGTTTGGTCGTCGAGCCCACCGGCTCCTTTGACCGGGTTCTTTGGGGTCAATTTTTCGCCCACTCTGCTGCACCCCGCTTCAAGGAGAATTTATGAAACTTGACTGGTAAAAAGTTGGTCGCGGTTTAAAAAACGGCCGCATTTTTTCAAGAGGAGAAAGTTGATGAACCACAAAGCGGCACCAAACCACCACAGGAAAACACTGCTGACCAGGAGGATGCCGAAGAGCTGTCCGATAAAAAGACCGAGGATGGGCAGGATCACCAGCCCGCTCAGTTGGAAGGCTTCCTGAAACCCCTTGACCTTGGCGGAAATAAAGACGTTGACAAAGACCGTGCCCAGACTGAGGGCGGGAGAGACCCAGAGCAAAAGGAGAAGCCAGTTTCCTTCCGGAAAGATCAGCCGGCCAAAGAGGGGGTAAGCCGTAATATTGACGACGATCCCGTACAGGAAGGAACAGATCAAGGTGAGGAGGGTGGCCGGCAGAAAAGCGGCCAGAATTTTCGCCCAAAACAGCGTGTTCAGGTCGAGGGGGGCGAACAAAAGGGTTTCCAAGGTTTTGCGCTCTTTTTCCCCGGCGAAACTGTTGGCCCCAATGACACTGGCGGTCATTAACGGAATCAGGAGAAAAAAGGGGGCGAACAGGTAATTGACGGTGAAATAGACAATTTGCTGCTGGACCGCGGGAAAAGCGAAGATGGTCTCCCGGAGCCTCCCCGGCGGTAGTTGCGAAAAAAGCCTCATTATTACATCAGAGTTTCCTATGGCGCTCAGATCGGTGAACCGGGCCGGCAGAACCAAAACTAACGGGAGGACCAGGCTAAAGAAGAGCGGAACGACGATCATTGGCAACCAAAGCTGGATATTGCTGCTGATCGCCTTGATATCTTTGGTGATAATAGCCTTGGCGGCTCTTTTGTTCATGCTTTTTCCTCCTTGATCCGAAAGTAGAGGGTCTCCAAATCACGACCGATGATCTTGGCGGAATAAACGGGCCCGGTGGCGAGCAGTTCTTTTAAAAGAAGAGGAATCTGTTCCTTTCGTTCCAATTTAAACTGGAGAAAACCGGGGGTGCTCTTCTCCAGGAGAAAACCCCGGAATTCGGTTCCGGTGATCGTTAGATCGGTCTCCACCTGCAAGCTGAGGGTGGTAAGGTATTTATCCGCCAGTTCGGCAAAGGTCCCCTCCGCCAGGAGGCGGCCCCGGTCAATGAAGATAAAGCGGTGGCAGAGCGCTTCGACTTGTGGCAAAAGATGGGTGGCCAGGACGATCGTTACGGCAAAACGTTGGTTTAGTTCTTTAATGTAGTCCAGGAGCGCCCGGGCACCTTCCGGGTCCAAACCGGTGGTCGGCTCATCCAGGAAGAGTATCTCCGGTTGGTGGAGCAGGGCTTTGGCGATACCCAAGCGTTTTTTCATTCCGGTACTGAACACCGCCACTTTCTTGTCGGCGTGGGGAAGCAAACCGCAAACGTCAAGCAGTTCTTCCACCCGGCGCGCGGGGTTGGCCACGGCATAGAGCTCGGCGAAGAAAAGCAGGTTTTCGCGGGCGGTCATCGGCCCGTACAAAGCGGCTGATTCGGTGAGGACACCACATCTTTTCCTTACTTCGTCCCCGGCGGTAACCGGATCGAACCCGGCCACGGTTAAGCGGCCGGTATCGGGGGTAATTACCCCGTTGAGTAAACGGATGGTGGTGGTCTTTCCGGCACCGTTGGGTCCTAAAAACCCCAAGATTTCTCCCCGGCGGACTGTGAAGGACAGGTTGTCGATCACCGGAATCCCGGAAAAGGACTTGTCGACCTTTTCCAGATTTATTATTTCTTGTGCCAAGTACATCACCCCGTACGTATGACGAATACGGCACGGAAAAAGTTCATTTATTCTTATTTATTCTTTTAAATATATGTTATATTGGTATATATCCACGGTAGTCGCCCACGCGGGCGATTGCTTAAGCGGCCCACAAACCCATAATGAAAATTGATGAAATGGGGGATACAAAATCGGAAAGCAAAAATGGCGAAGCCGGACCATCCTGGTTCCGCTGGTCTTCATCATCTTCATTTATTTAAACAATAGTTCCTTCTTGGTTGGAACCGCGGACAAACCACCTTTCTTCGTTGCCCACCGGGGGGTCCATCAGACCTTTCCCCTGACCGGAATCCAATGGGACACCAATACGGCCGCACGCATCTACCCGCCGGAACACGCCTACTTGGAGAATACCATCCCTTCGATGGCGGCGGCCTTTGCGGCGGGTGCCGATCTGGTGGAGTTTGATCTTCAGTTGACAAAGGACGGACAGTTTGCGGTTTTCCATGATCACCGGCTGGACTACCGGACCAACGGCCAAGGCAGGGTTGGGGATTATACCATGGCGGAACTGAAAAAACTTGACATCGGTTACGGCTATACCGCCGACGGGGGTAAATCCTTTCCCTTCCGGGGCACCGGGATTGGCCTGATGCCTTCCCTCGACGAGGTTTTAACGGCCTTTCCCGAACGGTCGTTTTTGGTTCACCTGAAAAGTAACGAGCCGCAACTGGGCTCCTTGTTGGTTGAATATTTGCGCGGCCTTCCCCCGGCGCAACTTAACCGCCTCACCTTTTACGGTGATGCTGAACCACTGGCTGCAATCAAGGGCGCTTTTCCCCACTTGCGGGTAATGTCGAAGCGGACCATCCTCAAAGCCGTCCTTTCCTATTTGGTGGTCGGCTGGACGGGTTATGTGCCGCCGGCGATGCGCAACACCCATCTGCACCTTCCCTTGCGTTATGCCCGTTGGCTTTGGGGGTGGCCCCACCGGTTTCTCAAGCGGATGGAAAGGGCCAACACCCGCATTGTTTTGGTGTTGGGGGATGGGCGCTGGTCGGAAGGGTTTGATACGGAAGAAGACCTGGCGTTGCTTCCACTCAACTATACCGGAGGAATCTGGACCAACCGGATTGAGCGGATTGGTCCTTTGGTCAAGGGGGAAAGGCAATAAGCTCACCCCGCCGGTGACAAATGTCAAAAAAGCAAGCTCCAAAAAGAGCTTGCTTTTTATTTTGCCTTAAGCCCCAAGAAAAACGGTTGGTGGTCGACGGCGATGGGACCGGCAGGGAGTCGGAGTTTGAGCTTACCCGCCGAAAAACGGGGTTAGACCTTGACCAGCAGGAAGACGGACTAGATCTCGACCTGCAGGAAGACCCGGAGTAAAATCCCGATGACAAAGCTGAGACCGGCCACGCCCAGACTGATGACGGTCATCTCCAGAAAACGGGGCCAGAAGGACAAGTCCTTGGCGACGGCAATATAGTAGTTAAAGACCAGGATAATAACGACACCGATGATCAGTGTTAAGGCCAGACTGAGGGAGTAGTTGGCCGTCAACAAGTAGGGCAAGATTAAGGCAAAAACGGTGAAGAGATAGGCGACCCAGGTATAGAGGGCGGATTTGAAGGCCTCCGCGGGCTTGCCCCCGCCTGCTTTGTTGGACAGGTACTCGGAAGCACCCATCGAAAACGAAGCGGCGATTCCGGTGATTAAACCGGACAAAGCAGTCAAACGGTTATTCTGGAGCGCGAAAGTCAGTCCGGCCAAAGTTCCCGTCAGTTCGACCAGGGCGTCGTTGAGCCCGAGCACGATCGAGCTGACATAGTTAAGACTCTCTTCTTCCAACAAATCAAGGAGTTGATGTTCATGTTCCTGTTCCTCGGTAATAATCTGGGCGACTTCCGGGATGCGGTCACTTAGTTCTTGATAATTCTCCTTGGCTTCTTTTTCGCCCGTTTCCATCAGTTTGAGGCTGAAGGTAAGCCCGAAGAGCCGGGCACACCAGGTAAAGAAGAAGATCTTGAAACGGTTTGCTTTAACGTCCCTTTGCGTATATTTGCGGTAAACCCGGTAATGGTGAAGTTCTTCGGCGGCTATCTTCCTGAGGATCTCCTGGTTGGTTGGGTTCGGGACCATGTGAGCCAGCCGTTGGTAAATCTGGTACTCGGTCAGCTCGTTCTTTTGAAAGGTGATTAGCTTTTTTAAATGTTCGGCTTCTAAGTTCATCCTGTTTGGCCTCCTTTCGCCAACAGTATTAATCTTAGCACAATTTGCCCCAGATGGCAATTTTCCCAAATTTTACGGGTTCGGTCTTGACAGATGAACAAAAGAAAACGATAATTTAGAGAAGGTATTACAGAGTAATACGAAGCCACGTGCTGGTTGCGGTTAGTTGGGGAGGAAAGAAGATGAGTCCGCAAAAGAAACAAGAAGTGATCACCTTTAAGGTGGACGAAACTTTAAGTAAAGCGCTGGATGGGATCCCCAATCGTTCTGAGTTTATCCGGACGGCGATTATGGCTGCTTTGGAAAGTACCTGCCCGTTGTGCCGCGGGACCGGAATCCTGACCCCGCAACAACAAAAGCACTGGCAGGAATTTTCCCAAAACCACCTGTTGATGAAATGCAGCGAGTGCCATTCGCTCCATTTGGTCTGCGCCGTTGAACAAAAATAGGATTGAGAACAACGTTAATGCCCTGCTCAAGGGATGGGGGGACTTTTCGTGAACAAGCACCAAAGGCCGTGGGGGAAGGTTTTATCTCTCTTTGGCGGCGGTTTGCTGCTGGCGGTGGCAGTCGGAGTCGGAAGCAAACTGTTCACTTCCGTCACCCTTCGCGACGGGGAGAGGGATAAGATTAAGGTATTTGTCAGTATTCTTCCGCAGAAATACTTTGTGGAACGGATCGGCGGGGAACGGGTTTCCGTGGCCGTGATGGTTGGTCCCGGGCAAAACCCGGCCACTTATGAACCGTTACCGCAGCAGATGAGTGCGTTGGCTGAAACCCATATTTACTTCCGGATTGGCGTGCCCTTTGAAACGGCTTGGATTGACCGGCTTCAAAGGCTGAACCCGGAAATGATTATGGTTGATACCCGGGAAGGTGTTCCGCTGCGCGAGGTGGAGGACGCCATCTGCCATGCGCCGGGGGAGGAAGCGGCGGAAGCGGATACGCCGGATGGGCACGGTCACAACGGAACCGGCCTGAAGGACCCCCATATCTGGCTCGATCCGTTACTGGTTAAAGTCCAGGCGGAAACGGTTTACCGGACTCTGGCGGCCTTCGACCCCGACTACCGGGAATACTACCAAGCGAACCTGAACAGATTCCACACGGAGCTGGACCAGCTCCACGCGGAGCTCCAGGCGACCTTCGACGGTTTAAAAAGGAAGACGCTGATGGTCTACCATCCTGCCTGGGGTTATTTGACCGACCGGTACGGGCTCAAACAAGTCCCGCTGGAAGTGGAGGGCAAAGAACCAGGCCCCCGCGAACTGGCCCAGTTGATCGACTATGCAAAAACCCAAGGGATCCGCGTGGTCTTTATCCAACGTCAGTTTAACTCAACGGCCGCGGAAGCGGTGGCCCGGGCGGTGAACGGACAGGTGGTCTCCATTGACCCGCTGGCGGAAGATTATTTAACCAATATGCGCCGGATTGCCCAGGCGATTAAGGAGAGTAACGATCGAAGTGGGGAAAGCGATTGAACTTCACCAGGTTAGTTTTGCTTATGAAGACCGGCTGGTCCTCGAGGAGATCAATCTGACGGTCGGCGCCGGCGATTTTCTGGCGATTGTCGGGCCGAACGGCGGGGGGAAAACGACGCTTCTCCGCCTGCTCATAGGCAGCTTGGAACCGCGACAAGGCGAGATCCGGATCTTCAACCAACCACCCCGGAAAGCACGGCGTTTGATCGGTTATGTTCCGCAACAGAACGCTTTAGACCGGGATTTTCCCGTTTCCGCGCTGGAGGTTGTGCTGATGGGACGGTTGGCCCCCAACAGTTTTTTTCCCCGCTACCGCAGGGAAGACTATGCAGAAGCTTATGCGGCAATGCGGGCAGTGGGTGTTGAAGACCTGGCCGGCATGCGTTTTGGTGACTTGTCGGGGGGGCAAAAGCAGCGTACCTTGATCGCCCGGGCGCTGGCCGGCCGCCCCCAATTATTGCTCCTCGACGAACCCACGGCCAGCGTGGATCCGGCGGTGGCCGAGGATATCTACGAATTACTGGCCCGGCTGAACCAGGAAGTCACCATCGTTTTGGTCTCCCATGATCTGGGGTATATCGCTTCCCATTTCCGCCAAGCGGTCTATCTCAACCGTCGTTTGTCGTGGTACCAGCCGGGGGGGAAGCGGTTCGGGCTCGTTTCCCGGCTGGTATGGCGGAAAAACGAGTATGGTGCGGGGTGGGCAATGATGGGTACTTTTTGGGCGGCCTTGTTGCAATATAAATTTATCCAAAATGCGGTCTTGGCCGGGGCTCTTTCGAGTCTGGCCTGCGGGGTGTCCGGCGTTTATGTGGTGGTGAAACGGATCACTTTTATCAGCGGCGGGATCGCCCACGCGGTGCTGGGGGGAATCGGCGTTGCCTATTATCTGGGCCAAGATCCGCTGGTCGGGGCGGCGCTGGCTGCTTTATGTTCCGCCGTTTTACTCGGGTTGATCAATCTGACCGCCCGCCAGCACGAGGACATTGTTATCGGGGCTTTATGGGCGGTGGGCATGGCGGTGGGGATTATTTTTATGGCCTTAACTCCCGGCTACAGCGTGGATCTGATGAGTTTTCTCTTCGGTAATATTCTCATGGTTACGGAACCGGTGCTTTGGGCGCTTTTCCTCCTGGATCTGGTCATCCTGTTGGTGGTGGCGGTCTTTTACCGCCAGTTTCTTTTGGTTTGTTATGATGAAGAGTACGCCCGCTTGCGGGGGCTGCCGGTCAAGGCGTTGTACATTTTACTGCTTGCCCTGATCGCCTTGACGGTAGTGATCCTGATGAAAGTGGTCGGTTTGATCATGGTCATTGCGTTATTGACATTACCGGCGGCGGTGGCGGGGCTTCTCACCCATAGTTTACACCGTATGATGCTCTTGGCCACGGGTTTGAGTTTCCTCTTTATCCTGAGCGGGCTGGTCTTCTCTTACCAGCTGAACCTCCCGTCGGGGGCGATCATTGTCATGGTGGCGAGCATCGGCTACCTGGGGGCTTTGGCTTGGCGTCAGCTTTTACCGCTTCTCCGGCGGCGGGGGACATATAAAAAGTTGTTTCCGTAAACAGGTAATGATATAATAGTTTATTAGTATTGCCTGGATACATTCGGACTTGGTTTTTTGTCGTGAAAATGGCTTGTGGGGAAGAGAGGGCGAAGCCGATGCTGAAGTTTTTTCGGAACATGTGGGACACCAACCAAAAGGAGTTAAACCGGATCGCGCCGCTGGTAACGCGGATCAATGAGTTGGAAGCCGAATTTATGCGCCTGTCCGATCAGGAGCTGAAAAATAAAACCGCTGAGTTTAAGGCTCGCTTGCAGAAGGGGGAAACCCTTAACGATTTGCTCCCCGAGGCCTTTGCAACGGTGCGGGAGGCGGCCAAACGCACCCTCGGCCAACGCCACTATGATGTGCAGTTGATCGGTGGGGTCGTACTGCACGAAGGGAAAATTGCCGAGATGAAAACGGGCGAAGGCAAGACTCTGGCGGCCACGCTACCCGCCTACCTGAACGCGTTGACGGGCCGGGGCGTTCATGTGGTGACGGTCAACGATTACCTGGCGAAGCGGGACAGTGAATGGATGGGTAAGATCTACCGCTTTCTCGGGCTGTCGGTCGGCGTGATCATCCATGGCCTAAACCCGGAGGAGCGCCGGGCAGCCTATAACGCCGATATCACCTACGGGACGAATAACGAATTCGGATTTGACTATCTCCGGGACAACATGGCGATTTCCCAAAAGGAACTGGTCCAGAGGGAATTGCATTATGCCATCGTCGACGAAGTGGACAGTATCTTAATCGACGAAGCCCGCACCCCGCTGATCATTTCGGGGCAGGCGGAGGAATCAACCCGGCACTACTCGGATTTTGCCCGGATTGCCAACCAGTTGAAGCGGGATGTCGACTATACGGTCGATGAAAAAGCCCGCTCGGTGGCGGTAACCGAAGAAGGGGTGGCCAAGGTTGAGAAACGGTTGGGGATCGACAACCTCTACGCCCCGGAGCGGACCACCCTTGTCCACCATCTGATCCAGGCCTTAAAAGCCAAAGAATTGATGAAGCGGGACCGCGATTATGTGGTCAAAGACGGCCAGGTGATCATTGTGGATGAGTTCACCGGGCGTTTGATGTTCGGGCGCCGTTACAGCGAGGGCCTCCACCAGGCAATCGAAGCGAAGGAGAACGTGAAGATTGAACGGGAGAGCCAAACGCTGGCGACGATCACCTTCCAGAATTACTTCCGGATGTATGAGAAACTGGCCGGGATGACCGGAACGGCGGAGACCGAAGAACTGGAGTTCCGGAAGATCTACGGTTTGGATGTGGTGGTAATCCCCACCAATCTGCCGATGATCCGGATCGATTACCCCGATGTGGTTTATAAAACGTCGGAAGCCAAGTTCCGGGCGGTACTGGAGGAGATTGAAACGGTGCATAAAACCGGCCGCCCGGTGCTGGTGGGGACAATTTCGATCGAGAAATCGGAGGCCTTATCTAAGGCCTTGACCAGGAAAGGCATTAAACACCAGGTTTTAAACGCCAAATACCACGAGCAAGAGGCGGAGATTATCGCCCAGGCCGGCCGGTTGGGGATGGTGACGATTGCCACCAATATGGCCGGGCGGGGGACCGACATCATCCTTGGGGGGAACGCGGAAGCCCTGGCCCGGGAGATCTTGAAGAAGAAGGGCAACCCGGAAGAGGCCACCCCCGAAGAGGTGGCGGCGGCGCTTCAGGAAGCCAAGGCGATCACCGAGCGGGAGCATGAACAAGTGGTCAGCCTGGGCGGGCTGCACATTATCGGTACGGAACGGCACGAAAGCCGGCGGATTGACAATCAGCTGCGGGGCCGGGCGGGTCGGCAGGGTGACCCCGGTTCTTCCCGGTTTTTCGTGGCCATGGATGATGACCTGATGCGTTTGTTCGGCGGCGAAACGATCGTCCAGTGGATGGAACGCTTGGGATGGGAAGACGACATGCCGATCGAACATCCGCGGATCGCCAAGGCAATCGAGAATGCCCAACGCCGGGTGGAAATGCGCAACTTTGAGATCCGGCGGCAAGTGCTGGAGTATGACGACGTCCTCAATAAACAGCGGGAAACCATTTACAGTCTGCGCCGGAAGTTGTTGCTGGGCGAGGACCTCAAGGATCAGGTGCTTGAGGCGCTCCGGGACGTCATTGCCCAACTGGTGTTGGCCCATACTGATGCCCGCCTCCCGGAAGAATGGGAGTTTGACAATATCTTACAAGCCGCCGAGCAGATTTTTCTGCCCGTGAAGACCTACACCGCGGAAGAACTGGCGACAGCGGCCCAAGGCCAGGCCGAACGGCTCAAAGAATTTCTCTATGACGCCGCGGTCCGGTTCTACGCGGACAAGGAAGAGCGGATTGGCGCGGCGAACATGCGGGCGATCGAACGCTATATCATGCTCCGTACCATTGACAACCTCTGGATCGATCACCTTCAAAACATGGATGATCTGCGCGAAGGGGTCGGGCTGCGGGCCTATGCGCAAGAAGATCCCTTGGTGGTCTATAAAATCGAATCTTACCAGATGTTCCAGGAGTTGCTCTACGCGATCAAGGAGGATGTGGTGCGCTACGTTTTCAAGATGGAATTTACCCAGGAAGCGCCCCGTCCCGAGCGGCGGATTACCAACATTGTCACCAACCGGGGCGAAGACGGGGCCCCGGTTGTCCAGCAGCGCAAGACGGGCAAGAAAGTCGGACGGAACGATCCTTGCCCGTGCGGCAGCGGGAAGAAATATAAAAAGTGTTGCGGTGCTTAATTAATGACGATCGGTCCATAAATTAGTAAAGACAGGAGGTAAATCCATGATTGAAGTAGCAGAAGTGAAAAACCAGATTAACGATTTGCAGTTACGCGTCGCCAAAATGAGGGAATATCTTTGACCTCGAGAGGAAAAGTAAACGGGTGCAGGAATTAGAAGCCGAAACAACGGCCCCGGATTTTTGGACGGATCAACAGAAAGCCCAGCAGGTTATGCAAGAATTGAACCGTTACCGGCAGGAGATCCAGGCGGTCGAAACCTTGGAAAAACAACTGGCCGACAACGGTGAGCTGCTGGAACTGGCACTGGCGGAAGACGATACCGAAGTCATGGCCGAGGTGGCGCGGGGCGTTAAAGCGTTGGCGAACGCGGTGGACCGCCTTGAACTGACCACCTTCCTGAAGGGTGAGTTTGACCGTAGTAACGCCTATCTGTCCATTCATCCGGGCGCGGGCGGAACCGAATCCCAGGACTGGGCCAGCATGTTGCTGCGGATGTACACCCGCTGGGCCGAACGGCATGATTATAAAGTTGACCTGATTGAGCTCCTGCCGGGCGAAGAAGCCGGGATCAAGAGCGCGACCCTCTTTATTCAGGGGGAGAACGCCTACGGGAACTTGCGGAGCGAAAAGGGGGTCCACCGTCTGGTGCGGATCTCGCCCTTTGATGCCTCCGGGCGGCGCCATACCTCTTTCAGCTCAGTGGATGTCACACCGGAGTTTAATGACGAATTCGAGATTGAAATCCGCCCGGACGAACTAAAGATCGACACTTACCGGTCGGGTGGGGCCGGCGGGCAACACGTCAATAAGACCGATTCGGCGGTGCGGATTACCCACCTCCCGACCGGGATTGTCGTGGCCTGCCAGAACGAACGCTCCCAGTTTCAGAATAAAGAAACGGCCATGCGGCTCTTAAAGGCGAAACTGGCCGAGATGTACCGCAAGGAACAACAGGCAAAGCTCGAACAGATTAAGGGTGAGCAGATGGAGATCGCCTGGGGAAGCCAGATCCGTTCTTATATCTTCTGCCCCTATACGCTGGTGAAAGACCACCGGACCGAGGTGGAGACCGGAAACGTCCAGGCGGTAATGGATGGGGAGATTGATCTTTTTATTGAGTCCTTCTTACGTTCTCCGTTCAATAAAGGATAAGAAAAAGGGGGAAGACAGTGGTTAAACGCGGTCTTGGGGTGGGCTTCCTCCTCTTGGTTTTCGGGTTATTCGGGACGAGCTCCTTACTGACGGCGGTGGTCAAGCAAAATCTCACCCGGACGCTGATCGCGCAGGCCCGGGTAGCGGAAGGGGTCGAACTGAAGATGGCCCCCCTGCGCCTGGGGGACCTCCTGAACGGAAAGGTGGGAGCGGTTGAGTTCTCCGCCAACCGGTTAGGGTTTGCCCAAGGGCCGGTCTTTTCCAACGTTTCGTTCCGTAGTAAAGGCGGGCAGTTTGACGTTGGCGCCTTGCTTTGGCAGGGCGAATTTGTCCTTCAGGAACTGGCGGAGACCCACGTGCGGCTTGAGCTTGTCGAAGAAGAATTAACAGCCCTGATGCGGCAGGATCTGCCGGAGCTGGAACCAACGGTCTATTTAAAGGAAGGCCAGGTCGAAGTGGAAGGTTTTCTTGCGCTGTTTGGAGAAAGGCGTTTGCCCTTTAGCGCCAGTGCTTCGTTGGAAAAGGCTTCCGGCCGCAGTCTGCGGCTGGCCCCTTTAGCGCTGAAAGTGGCCGGCGTTGCACTCTGGGCAGATTTGTTTAACAAGTACGCCCCCCAACTAAGCTGGGAGTTTCCCCTGGAGATTCCCTGGCCGGTCCGGCTGGAACGGTTTAAGGTGACGCCGGGGGCGATCCATATGGAGTGGCGAGAGGAGGCCCGAATGTGAAATATTTTATCTCCGCCGGGGAGCATTCCGGCGATTTACACGCGGCGGCGCTCATCCGGGAGCTTAAAAAGCAGGACCCCGAAGCCCGGGTGTGGGGGATGGGCGGTCCTTTAATGGCGGCGGCCGGGGCGGAAATCTTGTTTGATCCGACCGCGGAGAGTACGATCGGTTTTTGGGAAGCGGCAAAGAAAGTCTGGGTTTTCAAACGCCGTTTGGCCGAATTCACCCGCTTCTTGCAGGAAAACCGGCCGGATGTGGTGGTTTGGGTTGATTTTGGCGGATTCAACCGCCTTCTCGCCGAACAGGCGGCGGCCCTGTCCATCCCGGTGGTCTGTCTCTTTCCTCCGTCGGCCTGGGCCTACGGGAAAAAGCGGGCCGACCGTCTCGCCCGTTGTGTGAAGCATGTTGCTTCGGTGCTGCCATTTGAGGCCGATTTTTACCGGCGTTATCAAAATTTGAAGGTTACCTACGTCGGACACCCGCTGGTCGACCGGGTGCGGCCGCAACTGGCCCCGGCGGACTGGCGGCGGCGCCACAACCTGGCTCCGGCGGAGAAGGTGATCCTTCTGATGCCCGGCAGCCGGAAGCAGGAGGTCCAGACGTTGCTCCCGGTGATGTTGGCAGCGGCGGCGGAACTGGCGGCGGAGTGGAAAGACTTACGGTTTTTCCTGCCGGTGGCCCCGACGATCGACCAGAGGCTGATCAAGAACTTCCTGGAGCAATATCCCAGTTTGGCGGTGGAGACGACGACCTCCGCCGAAACGTATAATTTAATGGCGGCGGCTGATTTTGGGATTTTGGCTTCCGGAACTGCCACTTTGGAAGCGGCCTTGCTTGGTTTGCCAATGATCGTCATTTACCGGGTTTCGAACGTGTCGGCCCTTCTCTTCCGTGTTTTGAGGAATAAAGAGAACAACCAACCATTGATGGTGGCGTTGCCCAATTTAATCAAAGGGCAAAAGATTGTCCCCGAATTGGTTCAAGACGGGTTGACCGTGAATGATCTTGTCCTCCAGGCCCGTCTCTTTTTGGAAATTCCCGAGCGCGCTGCTCAAGTACGGAAAGAACTGCTGGGGATCGGGGAAATCCTGGGCCCGCCCGGCGTGATGGAAAGGGTGGCCACCATCGTGCGGGGGGAAGCGGTTCAACGTACTGAATAAAAGAAGAAAGATTGGTATCACGAAGCGAGATGGTTGGCGGCGGAGGCTGTTCGTGCAAGCGGGCAGCCTTTTTTCTTTCACGCCGTTTTTTCCTGTTCTAGCTTGTGGCCTTCGTACATATTTTTTAGCGATCAAACGACGGTCTCTGCGCCGTTGCAGGGACACGCAAAAAGCCAAGAGAGGGATCGGCCGATGCGCATCTATTATTTTTCCCGCTGGAAAGCGCTGGGCCTTGGTCTGCTGGCCGCCTTTGTCTTCTGGTATTTTTCCCACCCGGTAGTTTTACGCCGGACCGCGCTGCAAGTCGCAGTCTTGCTTGGCCAACGGATTATCCCGATTTATGCGGTTGGCACCGATGAAAAGAAGATCGCCATCTCCTTTGATGCCACCTGGGGAGCAGACCAAACGCCTGATTTATTGCGAATTCTCCGGGAAAATCAGGTCCGGACCACTTTTTTCCTCTGTGGTTTATGGGTGGAGAAATACCCGGAGATGGTGAAAAGGATTGCCGCCGAAGGCCATGAAGTGGGCAACCATTCTTACACCCATCCCCATATGAACAGTTTAAGTGAACGGGAGATCGCCCATGAGCTAAACCGGACCCATCATTTAATTAAAGAACTTACCGGTCAAAGTCCCACCTTATTCCGTCCGCCCTTTGGCGAGTATAACAACAAAGTGATCGAAACCGCACGGGCCTGTGGTTACACCACGATCATCTGGGATGTGGACTCTTTGGACTGGAAAGATCTAACGGCCGAGGCGATGCTCGACCGCATCCTCAAGCGGATCAAACCCGGTTCGATTGTGCTCTTTCACAATGCCGGGAAAAACACCCCGCAAGCTTTGGCCAGACTCCTGCCGATCCTGAAAGGACAGGGTTTTTCCATCGTGCCCATCTCCGAGTTGCTCCATAAAGGCGAAACCTATACGGACCATACCGGGCGACAGTTTCCCAAACCCCGTATGGAACAGTCGAAACCGCCGGAAGGGGGGATCTAAGAATGAAACTGGTTATCCTTGAACGGAAGAAAATCACCTGGTTTTTCGGGTGGGTTTTGTTGGTGGTGCTTAGTACGGTCGCCGTGACCCAGTGGTCCGCTATCCAACGACGGTGGTACGGAGTCAAAGATGGAGTTATGCTCGAAGGAAGGTCGATGGCCCGTCTTTTGCCGGACGAAGTGCGGACCATCGTGACGGAAATGGCGAAGTTCTACACCCTTGAACCGCAAAATGCCGGTTACTTTGTGGAAACCGGGGAAGTGATCCCCGAAAAAGAGGGGCGGGGGGTTGATGTTGAAGCCACGGTTGCCGCGGTCTTGGCGGCCGAACCCGGTGCCCGTCTGAATCTGATCACTTATGCCATCCCGGCCACGGTGAGCAAAGAATATTTCACACCGGTCTTTCAAGGTCCGACCGACCAGAAAAAGGCCAGTCTAACCATTAATGTCGCCTGGGGCGAAGCGGAATTGCCGGCGCTCCTCAAGATCCTGCAAGATCGGGGCGTAAAAGCAACCTTCTTTTTCGACGGGGCCTGGGTGAAAAAGTTTCCCGAGATGGTCAAGGCAATCCACGCCGCCGGGCATGAGGTGGCCAACCACGGCCTTTACCACGGACACCCGGCGCAAATGAGCCGGGATGAACTGAAGCGGCTGATTGTCGAGAATAATCAACTTTTGGCGGAGGTGATCGGCACCGAACCGGCGAAGCTGTTTGCCCCGCCGTACGGTGAATTTAACGACCAGATCGTGGCGGTCGCCGGGAATTTGGGCTACCGGACGATCATGTGGACGATCGACACCATTGACTGGCAACGGCCCGCTCCGGAGGTGATTATCCGCCGCGTGGTCGACAAAATTAAACCCGGGGCGATTATTCTGATGCACCCGACCGTCCCCACGGTGCAGGCCCTTGGGCAAATCATCCAAACCTTACAAGGGCAGGGCTATTCTTTGGTCACGGTTTCCGAGTTGTTAACGGGAAAACGTCCATAGGAAAAAAATCGACAAAAAAAGTTTAAAAAAAGAAGGATTGGAGATTAAAATAGCGAAACAATAATTCAAATCCTTTGTTAAGCAGTCTGACAGCTTGACAAGGTCTTAACTTTTTAATATGATCTTCTTACATTCATCAATGAATATTCTGGTCGGTTTTTACCAAAACGCCCAGAGAAAGGTTGCTTTCTATTTCGAAAATCTTATCCGTGCTTGTTATTTGTCGCTCGTAAATACATGCCTTGGCAGGACAGCGCGCTCAATTTTCATCCATTCACTGTTTCAAGCTCTGAATTAGTATCTTACTTGGTATAAAAGAGTTGTCGTGGGTGACCGGGCAGTTGGTTGAGCGACTATTTGACTATATAGAACAAATAAATATGAAAACCCGATTATATATTTTTCAGTGAACTTGTCAGACAGCAAGACAGCAAGACTGGGAAATTATAAACCAAGGTGCGAAACAACGTAATTTAGCTATAGTTTGAAACGGAGCAAAGGAGGTTC
>NZ_JAAKDE010000013.1 GCF_013664685.1 Capillibacterium thermochitinicola | reverse complement strand
TACAGTGTCTTGACACTATCACTTGCGGGTGTCCACAACCGCTTAATTATGATATATTATATAATATATTAAATATGTTGAAATCAAAACGGAACGGAGAAGTGATTGTTTTGTGGGCAATCCTGACCGAACGGCAGATCTTCCACAACAGTATCCTCGATTATCTGCTTTCGCTCGCCATCTTTGTGGTCGGCTCCTGGTTTCTGCGCCTGATCAAAAAATTCCTGCTGGCCAGATTAGGCCGCTGGGCCAAACGCAGAAAAAAAGAGTTTCTTTCGTTCTTAATTAACTGCGGGGAACAGAATCTTTTGCCCCTGATCTACTTGGGCGTCTTCTACCTAAGTATCAATCGCCTAACCCTGTCGCCGCTTTGGCATAAAATCATCAATAGTCTCTGCCTCGCTTTACTGGTGTTCTTCGTGGTCCGGTTTTTCCTCACTTTACTCAACCGCGGCTTGGATTATTATCTGATCAAACATGAAACGGCCGCGAGTAAACGCTACGCTTTCCGGATCGCCTCCAAATTCTTTTCCGTCCTGATCTGGCTGTTAGCTTTTATCGTTTTCCTCGACAACCTGGGGGTGGAAATTTCCGCTCTGGTTGCCGGTCTCGGGATCGGTGGTATTGCCGTCGCCCTCTCCGCGCAAGTTCTCCTCAGCGATCTCTTCAGTTACTTTACCATCTACTTCGACCGCCCTTTCGAAGTCGGTGATTTTATTATCGTTGACAACTTCTCCGGAACCGTCGAAAATATCGGGTTAAAAACCACCCGGATCCGCAGCCTGACCGGCGAAGAACTGGTCTTTTCGAATACCGATTTAATCAGCTCCCGCCTGCGTAATTACAAAACAATGAAACGGCGGCGCATCACCTTTACCATTGGCGTTAGCTACCAGACCGACGCCGCGCTGGTCAAAGAGATCCCGCAAATCCTCGCCGATATCGTGAACAGTATTCCCAATACCGAACTGAACCGGTCCCACTTCAGCGGTTTTGGCGAATACAGCTTCCGGTTTGAAGTAGTCTATTATGTCCTTACCAACGACTATATCAAATACATGGATATCCAGCAGGAGATTAATCTGAAAATAATCGAGGAGTTCGGTAAACGCGGGATTAAGCTGGCCTATCCCACCCAAACGCTTTACCTGCGAAACGGCTGAACAAAAAAGTCCGGCGGGGTCATCCCGACCGGACTTTTTCCTCTTTCAACCTAGCGATTTGATCTTGCGTGAAATACTTAAATAAAAACCCTGTTAAACATTAAAGCGGAACAGGGCCACATCCCCGTCTTGCATCACGTAATCCTTGCCCTCCAAACGGACAAGGCCTTTTTCCTTCGCCACGGTATAGGAACCGCAAGCCATTAAATCATCATACGCAACAATCTCAGCCCGGATAAAGCCACGTTCAAAATCACTATGGATTTTACCGGCCGCCTGCGGCGCCCTTGTCCCTTTTTTAATGGTCCATGCCCGCACTTCTTGGGGCCCGGCGGTCAGAAAACTAATCAAACCAAGGAGATCATAACCGGCCTTGATCAACCGGTCCAGTCCCGATTCTTTCAGCCCCAAGTCCGCCAGGAACACCTTTTTATCCTCCTCGTCCAACTGGGCGATCTCTTCTTCGAGGGCCGCACAGATCGGGAGCACCTCCGCTCCTTCCCGCGCCGCCAAGGTTTTAAGGGCGGCCACCCAGGGATTCTCTCCTCCTGCCGTCGCCAGTTCCTTTTCGGAAATATTGGCGGCATAAATCACCGGTTTTTCCGTTAGTAAAAAGAGCTCCCGGACCAGTTCCTGCTCCTCCTGGCTGAAGGATAGGGCGCGGACGGGAAGTCCCTCTTCCAACCCCTTCTGAATCTTCAGGTATAAATCCAATTCATCCAGGAATTTCTTATCCCCGGACTTCGCCATATTCCTGGTCTTTTCAATCCTTTTCCCCAGGGTTTCCAGATCGGCCAAGATTAACTCCAAATTGATAATCTCCACATCTCGCCGGGGATCAATGGAACCTTCCACATGAACAATATTTTCTTCGGCAAAACACCGGACAACGTGTAAAATGGCATCGACTTCGCGAATATGGGCGAGGAATTTATTCCCCAACCCTTCCCCCCGGCTGGCCCCTTTCACCAAGCCGGCAATATCCACAAATTCAACGGTGGCCGGGGTCACCCTCTTCGGGTTGTACAACGCCGCCAAGCCCGCCAACCGCTCATCGGGAACCGCAACCACCCCCACATTCGGTTCAATCGTGCAAAAGGGATAGTTGGCGCATTCGGCCCCTGCTTTCGTAATTGCATTAAACAAAGTGCTTTTCCCAACGTTAGGCAATCCGACGATTCCAATCTTCATTCCGGCCTTCCCTTCCTGTATAATCCTGAACGCTTAAACATTTTCTTATAATAGCAAATACCATAATTTTTATCAATCAGACCCACCGCAAAAAAATATAAAAATTTTGCTATAACCTGTTGCATTTGGATAAATTCTATGGTAATATAAGAGTACATTCTTCAGAGGTCACTGCCCTGAAGAATGGAGAGCGCCTCAGGCGTAAGGGCCCAACGACTGGAGCAGCTCGCCTCCCTCTTGACCACGCCGGCAGTCAGAGAGAGTGACCAACAACTATTATCCCTAATAATTCAGATAAACTTTAATTTTCGCCACCGTTTCGGGTGGCTCTTTTCTTTTTCTTCACATTCCTCCAAAGATTTTCCAAAACGAAGAAGCTTAGCTTCCGTCCCTCATATTTTCCCCCGGATGGCCAATAATAAAATAAACCTCTGTGCCATAGGAGCGAATCATGAAGTCATTTCGGATTGATCTCCATGTCCACACCCGGGAATCGAGCTTTTGCGGCCGCACCGAAGGGCGTTTGGTCGCCCAATTATATAAAAAAGCCGGTTATGACGGAATTGTCATAACCGACCATTATAATCGGGGATTTTTCCGCAAGTTTCCCAAGTCCGTACCCTGGCCGGCACGGGTTGACCACTTTCTGCAGGGTTACCGCGGGGCGCGGGAAGAAGGGGAAAAAATAGGTTTAACCGTTTTATTGGGCATTGAACTAAAGTTTATCGATTCCCCCCGGGAATATTTGGTCTATGGTATTGACGAATCATTTCTCAAAAAATACCCTGAACTATACAGGATGGGAATCGTCGAATTCCGGCGCTTGAGCAAACAGTTACCCCCCACCTCGGAAATTCTGATCTACCAAGCCCATCCTTTTCGCCCGGGCGTCACCCCGGCCCCGTTGGAACTTATTGACGGAATAGAGGTCTATAACGGTAATCCCCGCCAAAACTCCAACAACCAATTAGCGCTGGCCTTTGCCCGGCAGAACAACTTGCGCATGATCTCCGGTTCGGATTTCCATCGTCTCCCGGACTTAGCCCGCGGCGGCCTGATTCTCCCCGGACCTGTTGCCAACTCCCGGGAACTGGTTCGGGTCTTAAAGGAAAACGAAGGGATCCGCTTGATTACCAACGAACACCTCCCTTTCTCCTTTTTACGGCTGGTCACCGGGGCCGGCAATCTGATTAAAAAGTTGTATTACTACATAAAGGAGGATTTTTGATCCGGGGCCAGCATACAACTGAAGACCGCTTCACAAGTCTTCTTATCGCCGATGTAACAACAGCCTTTAAACTTGCCGGCACGCGCCCGTAAACGCACCAGTTCCACTTCAATACGGAGTTGGTCGCCGGCTAATGCGGGGGTGCGGAAGCGGACATGTTCAATATTGGAGAAGTAAGCAAGCTGTCCTTTGTTCTCTTCCGAGTTGAGAATCAAAAAGGCCGCCGTCTGCGCCATGGCTTCAACCTGGAGAACACCCTGCATGGGATAGAGTCCCCCGTAGTACTCCTGGGAAAACACTTCATTGACCGTAATATTTTTGATCGCGACCACCCGTTTCATCGGTTCCACCTCGATCACACGGTCAATCAGCAAAAACGGAAAACGGTGTGGTAAGACTTTTTTGATCTCTATGATATCCAGCAAATCATTCTCCCCCTTTGACAATCATGGTTCCCCTTCTTAGATGCTCGTATGAAAAGAGGATTTATATTAGTACTAGTTCTTGATACCAGGTTCTAATTCCTCTTTTTTCTCGAAATTTTAGTCCTCGCTTTTTACCCGCCGTTCAAATCTCCCCACTGCCGCTTGAGAAATTACTTGTCGTCCCTCGTTGTCCGTTATTCTTCCCTCGTTGCCCGTCATTTGTCCTTCGAACGTTTTGGTTATCCCTTCGTGTACGGACGGTCAACCGGTGGGCGCTTCCTGGCGCTCTATTTTCCGGCCGGATCGGACGTTAATTTTGACGAACTGGTATAAAGTATGTTCTGTAAAGACCGATATTATGTTGTAAGATGTCGATTATTATCCTCATTTTCCCCTGTAATGATTTATCCAGCTCAGATGCTTTTAACCTTTTATAGGCAAGGGGGTTGCCGGGAAATGTTGTTAAATAAAAAAAAACTAACCCTGAGGTCCAAGTTCATTCTGATCTTCTTGTTGATTGGCCTTGTTCCGGTCACCATCTTAGCGACAGTCGCACTGGTCTCCGCCAATAATGTGCTCAACGTCGAAATTGAGACCAAATTCAACATCTTCACAACGGAAAAAGAAAAGCTCCTGAAGACCTGGTTCACCGAACAGCAAAAAACCATCAGCCTCATTGCTTCGGTTCAAGATATTTATGAAAACCTAAACCTGTATTACTCTTTACGCGGTGGTTCCGAATGGCGAGATCAGAATGAAACCGTTGTCCTCCCCCTCCTCCAGCGGGTAAAAAACGAAAGTGGCTTTCGTGATCTATTTATTACCAATAAAAATGCCGAAATTATTAGTGCAACCAACCAAACCCACCTTAATCTGAACTTGGCAAACCGTGACTACATTCAACGCAGCTTAAGAGGGCAGGTTACCAATTCGGAAATCCACCCTTCAGAGCTGGCCGGCAACAATATCCTTGCGATCAGCGCACCAATTTACAAAGACCACACCAAGCGGGAGATTACCGGAGTCATCTGCGGTTACTATGACAGTAACCAGATTACCGAAATGACCCTAACCGGCCTTAATAACATTGGAACAACCGCCGATTGTTTTCTGATCAATGAAAACGGACAGCTCTTAACCCAGCCCAAACTGGGATACGGAATGGAAGTCCTAAAAAACAGGGTTGAACACGAAGGAATCAACAACCTCACCGCTGCCCTGCGCCGAAAAGACCTGAATTTCAGGGCCAATTTAATCTTCCGTAACCACTTGGGGAAGAAGGTTCTCGGAAACCTGAAAACCTTCAACCTGGGTACTTTCCCGGTCGGAATTGTTACCGCCATCGATTACGACGAGGCTTTTGCCGCCGTCAACAACTTTCGCACACTCTTTACCGGTATTTCCCTTATCATCAACCTCGGTATTTTGGTCCTCGGGCTCTTGTTTGCCAATTCGTTATCAAAACCGATTTTACGCTTAAATGCTGGCATAAAACGGATTAGCCAGGGCGATCTGACCATCCAATTCGATGTCAAACGCCATGATGAAATCGGGCTCCTGGCCAACCAGCAGAATAATATGGTGCAGCAAACCGCCCAACTGATTACCCAGATCGCTGATTCTTCCAAGCATATCAATCAATCTTCCCAGCAAATCGCCGTTGGTACCCAGCAACTGTCGCACCGGACCCAAGAACAGGCCGCCACTTTGGAAGAGATCTCCTCCACCATCGAAGCCATGAACTCCTCCATTCAAGAGGTGGCGGTCAACTCGGAACGGGCGGATGAACTTTCTCAAAGCACTTTACAAGTGGTAAACAGCGGAAAACAGAAGATCCAAGAGACCATCCGCGCAATGGCGGAGATCACCAAAAGTAGCAAACAAATTGCCGAGATCATTAAAGTTGTGAACGATATTGCCTTCCAAACCAATCTCCTGGCCTTGAATGCAGCGGTCGAAGCGGCCCGCGCCGGGGAGCAGGGCCGGGGGTTTGCGGTAGTCGCGGCCGAGGTGAGGAACCTGGCCAGCCGGACCGCTGAATCGGCCAAAGAAATTGAGCAACTGATCAATGAAAGCGTCAACCGGGTTGAGATCGGCAATGAACTGGTCAACAGCTCCTCGGAAATGCTCGAACAGATTGTGATCAACAGCAAGCGAACCTCCGACGTGATCATGGAAGTAGCAGCGGCAATGCGTGAACAGTCCAGTTCTTCCCAACAAATTAAGGCTTCGCTTGCACAATTAAACCAGGTAACCCAGGAAAATGCGGCCTTGGTTGAGGAGTTAACCTCTTCCTGCGAAGCGTTGTATGCCGAGGCTGAAACTCTCCGCCGGCAAATTGACTTCTTCAAACTCGAGGTGGACCACCAGGACGAAATTGAGTCTGACCGCCTCCCCAATCAGCGCTCTATCTTTCGAGCGATAAAAGACCGATTGTTTTTTAAAGAAGATAGTATTGCACATTTTTAATTGGGGGTGTACACCATGGCCAGAACAGATAACACCATGGATATTTTAAACTTGCAATTCACCAGCTCCGAAGCGGAGGAACAGCTTATTATCTTTTCCGTTGGCAACGAGGAGTATGGTCTGGACGTGCTCCGGGTACAAGAAATCATCCGGCATGTCACCCCGACCAAAATACCCCATGCTCCCGATTTCGTGGAGGGCGTCATTAATTTCCGTGGTGATGTGATCCCCACTATTTGCTTACGAAAAAGGTTCGGTCTTCCCCCCCGCACCGACCACGAATTCACGGTGATTATTGTTATTGAGATGAACGGGAAGATTGTTGGGCTTACCGTTGATCAAGTCTCCGATATTCTTAACATCCCCGCCGAACAGATCCAAGTCACCCCGGAGCTCTCCGCCCGTCCCGAAACACAGTACCTCAAGGCCATGGGAAAACTGGGCAACCGGCTGATTCTGATCCTTGATTTGGACAAGATCATGTCCATTAACAGTCAAGAGCAGTTGGAACAGATCATTGCCGAAACCAACCCGTCCGTCACCCAAGATTAATCTTTTCATTCGATAAGCATGCTGAACGGCCGATTGGTTAACCAGTCCGGCCGTTCTAAGTCCCGGAAGAAAGGGCAATGTTAAGGGGTTGAAATGAGATGACCGACCAGAGAGATGCCAATTTTATTGACAGTGATCTTTTAGCGGCCTTCATCGCCGAAACCAGCGAACAAATTGAACGCTTGGTGACGATCCTGCTCCAAATCGAAGCTGATAAAGAACGTCAATCCGAGTTTATTGACGAAATGTTCCGGCTTGCCCATAACATTAAAGGGTCCTCCGGATTGATCGGCCTCACTGAAGTAACAGAAGTTATGCACGAGATCGAGAACCTTTTTTCCGCCGTCCGCAATGGGCAGTACGCATTGGACAACGAAGCTGTTGACCTGTTGCTCTCTTTTACCGACGAGTTCAGTAATTATCTGACGAAAAATGTCATGACTACTCCTTTTGCGGGCGAAAAATGGTTGGAAAGAATAAAATCCCTTACGAACAAAGAATCCTCCACCCGCGAAACCAACCAGAAACCGGTCCCCCCGCTCATCCTGAGCGAAGAAGAAAAAGCAAAGGTCAATGCATGGCAGGAAGAAGGAAAATGCGTCTACGAGATCGACCTCAAGTTTTCATCCGACGCGCAAATGCGGAGTGTTTCCGCGGTCATCTTTCTCCGTTATCTTCGTACCCTCGGCAATGTGCTGACCACCGCGCCAAGTGAAGATTTAATTCCAGAAGAAAACTACGCGTCCTTTCGGGTGGTTCTGTTCACCGAAGACCAGTTGACACCGGAAATGGAACAGTCAATCCTTAATTACCCCCTAAATAACGGGGTCCAAGAGATCAATATCCGTAAATGGAATTACCGAAATGATGACCAAAAAGGGATTGACCCCAGTGCCGGCGATAGTTTGTCTGCCGGTCAGACCATCCGCGTGAAAGCAGAACGCATAGATAATGTCATCAATCAACTGGGCAAGCTGCTGACCATCAAAACCAGCCTCTCCCACCTTTACCAAAGTGGCTACCAAGGGAAACCAACCTGGGAACAGTTGGCCAAAATCCTCCAGGAGCTTGACCAAACCGTCTCCACCCTCCAAATTGGGGCAATGGACTTAAGGATGATCCCCGTCCGTCAGCTGTTTTCCCGTTTCCCCAAAATCGTACGGGACATCACAAAACTACTTGGGAAAAAGGTAGAGCTGCATTTTGTCGGAGAAGATACCGAGATCGATAAACACATCGGCGAGGAGCTGATTGATGCTTTAACACACCTCCTTCGCAACGCGGTCGACCACGGGCTTGAAGACATGGAGACCAGAAAAAAACTGGGCAAGGACCCCACCGGCCATATCACCCTTGGTGCCCGCCAGGAAGGTAGTCACATCGTGATCAGTGTTTCCGACGACGGACGAGGCCTTGACTTGGAAAAGATTAAAGAAAAAGCCATCGCCACCGGATTAATCAGCGAAGATAATAATTTGAGTGACGAAGAGATAATCCGTCTCATCTTTACGCCCGGGTTTTCCACCTCTTCACAAGTGAGTGAAATTTCCGGACGGGGCGTTGGGATGGACGTGGTCAAAACCAACCTGAAAAGACTGCAAGGCGATATTGATGTCCAAACCGAACCCGGCCGCGGGACAACCTTTTTGCTGCGTGTGCCTTTAACGTTGGCCATCATTCAATCGTTTATGGTCAAAGTCGGTGGCCAAATCTTTGGGATTCCCGTGACCGACGTGGTACAAAGTATAATCATTAAAGAAGAGGAGATTCATACGGCCGGTGACCAACTGATCTTTTACCGTTATCCCGAAACGATTCCTTTGGTTGATTTAGGCGAACATTTCCGCTTCCCCTTTGCCCGGGATAAAATGCGCATTCCCGTCGTGATCATCAACAGCGGCCGCGGTCATGTCGGTTTCATCGTCGAGGAACTGATTGGACTTGAAGATATTATGATCAAACCAATCAACAAAGCCATGGGTGAAGTCCAACAAATTGCCGGCGCAGCTCTGCTCGGCAGCGGGCAGATTGGTCTTATCCTTAACCACCAACTTATTGCCCAACAATTGTTGAACATAGATTAATCATCAGGCACGAGGGATCTCCTATGCTTAACAAATCTGTTTTACCTCCTACGGACCAAGAGATAAAGAAGATCTGCGGTATTATCAATGAAACACTGGGCTTTAATTACACGGCCCAAAAGAAATATCTGATTGAGAACCGTTTAAACAAACGCCTTCTCCAACTGGGGTTCGATAATTACCGATCCTACCTTGACCTCTTACAACAGGATCCGGAGGAACGGAACATCCTCTGCGAACTCCTGACCACCAATGTGACTTCTTTCTTCCGTGAACCGGTCCAATTTGAATATTTGGCTGGAACCGTCCTGCCCCGTTTTTCCGCCGAAAAAAAAGGCCCGAAAAAAATCCGGTGCTGGTCCGCCGGCAGCTCTTCCGGAGAAGAAGCTTATAGCATTGCCATCACCTGCCACGAAACCCTGGGACAAAGCTGGGATATAAAAGTATTGGCCACGGACGTCAGTGTCGAACAGCTGAAGATCGGCAGTTTAGGCAGTTTCCCCCGGGAAAAATTGGCCTCCGTCCCTGCCCACTGGCGTGTTAAGTACTTCCGCCCCGATAAAGCCAATCCCGACCATTTTTGCGTAGTTCCTGAACTGAGGAGAGACGTTCTCTTTCGCGCGGCCAATTTGTTGGATGTCAATTCACTCCCCTCCCACATCCGGATGGATATCATTTTCTGCCGGAATGTCTTTATCTATTTATCAAAGGAGGCCCGGGCGCAAATCCTCAACCACTTTTATTTTCGATTAAACGACGGTGGATATCTTTTTCTCGGCCATTCCGAATCGATCGATACCGCTTCCGACCAACGCTGGCTATCGCTGGGAAAATCAATTTACAAAAAAAGGCAGGTATCTTAATGAAGAAAAGAACATGCCGTGTTCTTGTGGTTGATGACTCGGCTTTTATCCGTCAGTATCTTAAGGAAATTATCAACCAGACCGAAGATCTGGAAGTCGTCGGGACCGCCGCGGATCCCTTAAAAGCCATCCAAATCCTGAAAAAAACGGATGTCGATGTGATTACCCTCGATGTGGAGATGCCCAACATGGACGGGCTGGATTTCCTCCGTTATCTGATGAAGTTCCGTCCCCTCCCCGTTGTCATGATCAGCTCCTGGACCCAAGCCAACAGCGACATCGCCGTCCAAGCCCTTGCTTTGGGGGCGGTTGACGTTGTCGCCAAACCGACCCTGGGTTTGCTCAGCGGGATGGAGAAAATCAAAACTGAAATCATTGAGAAGATCCGCACAGCGGCCCAGGCCAGCATCGTCCGTTCTCCTCTGGTTGCCGAACCGCCCGCTTCTCCTGATTCTACGGCCCTCTTGGTGAAGAGTGACGGCCTGAAGATCACAACCGATAAAATTGTCGCCATCGGCGCGTCCACCGGAGGAACGGTCGCTTTAACCGAGATCTGCAAGCAATTGCACCCAGACGTTCCCGGCCTCTTGATTATCCAACACTTGCCTGCCATGTTTACGTCGTCTTTTGCCAATTCCCTCAACCAGATTGCCCGCATCCGTGTAAAGGAGGCCGAAGACGGCGAACTGATCACTTCCGGTCTAGCCCTGATCGTGCCGGGAGACCGCTCCCTGACCATTCAAAAAAGCGGGGCGAAATATGTGGCCAAGCTTGGCCCGAAACTGAAAGATTCGATCTATAACCCTTCCATTAACCACACTCTCTTTTCCGTCGCCCAAGTCGCAGGGGTGAATGCCATGGGAATCATTCTTACCGGGATGGGCGATGACGGCGCGGCCGGGTTAAGAGCCATGCGGGAGAAAGGGGCTTACACCATTTGCCAAGACGAAAAGACTTCGGTCATCTACGGTATGCCCCAGAAAGCCTGGGAAAATAAGGCGGCGGTTAAACAAGTCCCTCTCTCCAAGATTGCCGAAGAAATCCACCGCTGGGCAGGGATAAAGTAAAAAAAGCGGCCATTATCAGGCCGCTTTTTTTATGCCTATTATTCAACTCTGCGCCGCCGTTCTTGGCTTTAGCTGTTGGTATTACCCTCCTGTTTGGCCTCGGCGGCCGCCTTCTCCTCTTTGTGGTTCAAGGTTTTCGGCAAAACAAGATTGAGAATGATTCCAACCAAAGCCGCCAAGGCGATCCCTTCCAAATTAAAGTTTAACTGGTCGGTCAAGGGGAAAAAGAGCTTACCGCCGCCGATCCCAATTACCAAAATAACGGAAGAGATGATCAGGTTTCTTTTGTCACCATAGTCAATCCCGCTCTCCACTAAGGTACGAATCCCGCTGCTGGCGATGATCCCGAAGAGCATCATGCTGATTCCTCCCATCACCGGCACAGGAATAGTCTGAATTAAGGCACCGAACTTGGTAAAAAGGGAGAGGATAATGGCAATGACGGCGGCCCCGCCGATCACCCAAACACTATAGACCCGGGTGATGGCCATGACACCAACGTTTTCCCCGTAGGTCGTATTGGGCGGACCACCAAAGAGAGCGGCCAAGCTCGTCGCCAGACCATCGCCGGCCAACGTCCGGTGGAGACCCGGATTTTTATAGAAGTCTTTACCTACTACTTTACTGGTGACCAAGGTATCGCCTAAATGCTCCGCAATGGTCGCCAGGGAAACCAAGGCAAAGGTCGCAATCGGCACAAACCCAAACTCCGGCTTGACTAGTCTGGGAAAGCCAAACCAAGGCGCCGTCGCCACCGCCGAAAAGTCAATTAAAGCGTGTTCCGGAAAGAACCAGCCGGTAAAGAGGGCAAACAAGTAACCGCCAATGATGCCGATCAAAACCGGAATTACAGTAACAAAGCCCTTAAAAACCACCGAGGCAATGATGGCGATGGCCAGGGTTACCGTCGCCACCAAAACATAGTAAAGGTTGTACGTGTCCCCTGACCCCTTCATCGCCATGTCCATGGCGGTCGGGGCCAGATTGAGACCGATGGTAACGATAATCGACCCGATTACAACCGGTGGCAAAATCTTGTCCAACCACTGCAAACCAAAAAACTTGATGATTAAGGCAAACCCTACATAAATCAAGCCCACAAAGAAGGCGCCACCCATGGCGTAGGGAAAACCATAAGCCGTCGAAATCGAGATTAAAGGCGCAATAAATGCAAAGGACGACCCGAGATAAGCGGGGACTTTTCCTTGCGTAATCAGGATGTAAAGCAAGGTCCCGAGCCCCGAGGTAAAGAGCGCGGTTGAGGTCAACATGACGGTATGTTCCGGAGTGTTAAGCGTCACTAGAAACGGAACCAAAACCGTCGCGCCAAACATCGCAAAGACATGCTGCAGACTGAGCGGAATCCATCTCCTGAGCGTTGGTTTTTCTTTTACATCGATAATTTTTTCCATACAGATCCCTCCGTTATTCTTTTTTAGAATCTAATTTCATCAGCTTCCGCCGGTTTACCCTACACTTTTACATTGGTAGTATTCCTATCTACACCAAAAAACCCCTGATTTAAGGCCAATCAGGGGTAAAGTTAACCTTTTCCGCCTTATTGACCTCGCTGGATCAATTTAAAGTCGGTTAATCTTCTATTCTCTCGTCAATTCTTCAATTATGACCCGATCTTCCCCGTCGGTTTCATTTAATCGAACCTGAACCACTTCCCGTTGCGACGTTGGGACATTTTTCCCGATATAGTCGGCACGGATCGGGAGTTCCCGGTGGCCGCGGTCGATCAATACCGCCAGCTGAATCATGCTGGGCCGGCCCAAATCCATTAAAGCGTCCAAAGCCGCTCGAACCGTCCGGCCGGTATAAAGCACATCGTCCACCAGCACAACCTTTAGTCCGTTGATATCGAAGGGAACGTCGGTCCGGTGTAAAACAGGCTGAGGAGAGATTAAGGTCAGATCATCCCGGTAAAAGGTAATGTCCAGGGTGCCGACGGGGATCTCGGTCTGTTCGTGTTCACCGATCAATTTCGCCAGCCGCTGGGCCAACGGTACGCCCCGCGTCCGGATCCCAATCAGGACCAGATCCTCGACCCCTTTATTCCGCTCGGTAATCTCATGGGAAAGCCGGTATAAAGCCCGGCGGATATTTTCGCCGTCCATGACCTGTGCTTTTACTTTGCTCACCCCATTCACCTCCTACGAAAAAAACCTTCCCACCGTAAGGCAGGAAGGTTCTGTTCTTATCCTTCAATTCCTAAAGCATAAGAATTATTCCTTACCGGCCTCACGGGACCAGTTTAAAGGGAATCTTTTCTTAGTAAGAATAGCAAAAGAAACAACCCGTGTCAACACTTTTTTTCCCTGTTTTACTCCGTCGCAACCTGCACCGGGATGGCCAGCAAGGGATGGGCATCAAAGTAATAGGTTTTTCCGGCCACCTCCTGGTTCAACACCTGCCGCGCTTTCGCCAGTGCTTCCTGGCCTATTTCTTCGACATAAGGAGTTAAATCTACCCGCTGCAAAAATTCGAGCACCGCCTCCACGGCCAACTGTTGAAACTTTTCCCGCGCAACCACCCCGATCTCCCGCGGCAGACTGACTGCGCCATCCTCGTAGGGAATGAACAAACTTTCCGGCGCCTGAAAAGCCCGTTTCAGCGCGGCCGGCAACTCCAACTTCAATTTTTCAAGTAAAAGATTGAACTCGGAAAAAGCCTCTGCTTTGATCTGGTCCCGCATAAAAAGCGCCGGCCGGTCCTGGTCCAATTGGATCCGAAAGCCGCCCACACTTAAATAAGTATAAACCAGCACCGTGGCCAGAAAGAGCGAACAGAAGACCCCGAGGCAGAGTCCGGACCAAAAACCGTTCTTTTGCGGTTCCGTATTGGTGCTTGGTGTCTTTTTCATCCCTTGTCCCCCTTCAGGAAATTTTAGGCTTATTATTCCTAAACCGGACAAGGTTTATGTGTCATGAAAAAAGCAGTGGCACGTTTGCCACTGCCTCTTGTTCAGGCTTCTTCAGAGTTCTTCTGTTTCCTTCAGGCTTTTCTTCAGACTTCTGTACGTTTCTTCAGACTCTTCATCCTTCGACCAGACTGAACCCTTTACGCAAAGCAGCGCTGTTTAAGGGGATCAAATGTTGCCGCCGGGCGGGTAAGACTTGCTGCAAGGCGGTTTCGATGCTGGCCACGGCCACCGCTTTCGTGAGCCCTAAAAAGGCCCCTAAGACCACCATGTTGCCGATTTTATCGTTCCCAAGTTCCCGGGCCAGCTCATTGGCGGGAACGGCACAGATCCTGACCCCGGGCCGCTCCGGAACATCGCTGATCAAAGAAGAATTGTAAACGATCACCCCGCCGGGTTTCACCGCGCCTTTAAACCGTGCCAGGGAAGGACCATTCATTGCAAGCAAACCATCGGGTTCGGCCACAATCGGTGAGCCGACCGGCTGGTCGGAGATGACCACCGAACAATTGGCCGTCCCACCCCGCATCTCCGGACCGTAGGACGGAAACCAGGTCACTTCTTTCCCTTCCAGCATCCCGCCGTACGCTAAAAGTTGGCCGATCAACATCACGCCTTGTCCGCCAAACCCAGCACAAATAATCTCATGCGTCACCGCCGGTCACCTCCTCCGGGGCACGGTATACACCCAGTGGATAATAAGGGATCATCGTTTCCTTGATATGACGGAGCGCTTGCACCGGGGTCATTCCCCAGTTGGTCGGGCAGGAAGACAAGACTTCCACCAGGGAAAACCCTTTCCCGGCGACTTGCAGGGCAAAGGCTTTCCGGATCGCCCGCCCCGCCTTCAGAATGTGCTGGGGATCGTGGACGCTGACCCGTTCCAGGTAAGCCGGGCCATCCAATGTGGCCAGCAGTTCACAGACGCGGATCGGATAACCAACGGTCGCCGTATCCCGCCCGTAAGGAGAGGTAGTGGTCTTCTGCCCCGGTAGGGTCGTCGGGGCCATCTGGCCGCCGGTCATCCCGTAGACGGTGTTGTTGACAAAGATCACCGTAATATTCTCACCCCGGCTTGCGGCATGAATGATCTCGGCCATCCCGATCGAGGCCAGGTCCCCGTCGCCTTGGTAGGAAAAGACGATCGCGTCGGGATGGACCCGCTTTATACCGGTGGCCACGGCCGGTGCCCGGCCATGGGCCGCTTCCTGAAAATCGACGTCAAAATAATCGTAAGCCAAAACCGCGCAGCCCACCGGAGCAATCCCCACCGTCCGTTCCTGAATCCCCAGTTCATCAATGGCTTCCGCCACCAAACGGTGAATAATCCCGTGGGTGCAGCCGGGACAGTAATGGGTCCGCTTTTTGGTCAGGGCGCGGGGGTAGGCAAAGATCTTCTTCATCCTTCTCCTCCTTCCGACAGCAAGGCGCCGATCCGGTCGTAAACCTCACGGACCGTGGGCACTGTACCGTTCAGCTTTCCGAAAAACGTCACCTTCGCCCGGTCGTTCACACTAAGGATAACATCCTCCACCATCTGACCGGCGCTCATTTCCACCACGAAAAACCGTTTCCCCGCCGCCGCGAGCTCCGCCAGGATTTGCTGCGGAAAAGGCCATAAAGTAATGGGGCGTAACAGCCCGACTTTCTTTCCTTCCTGCCGCAAACGGGTGATGGCCGACCGTACCACCCGGGAGGTGGTCCCGTAGGCCACCACGACCAGATCCGCTTCTGTCACCCCGTCGGCCTCATAGCGCACTTCGTCCGCGGCCATCCGCGCATATTTCGCCTGGAGTTCGGTGTTGATCCGCTCCAGGTCTTCACCAACCAGCCCAAGGCTGTTAATGATGTTGGGTTTGGTGCGCCCGCGTTTTCCCGTGGTCGCCCACGGTTGGTCCGGCGCCACTTCCCTAAGCGGGGGCAGCACAACCGGTTCCATCATCTGGCCCATGATCGCGTCGGACAAAATCATAACCGGATTCCGGTATGCTTCCGCTTTGTCAAAGGCCAAGCCGATTAAATCCACCATCTCCTGGGTGTTGCCGGGGGCATAGACCAATAAACGGTAATCACCGTGGCCGCCCCCTTTGGTCGCTTGAAAATAATCGGCTTGGGACGGGTTAAGCCCGCCCAAACCCGGACCGCCACGGGCGATGTTCACAATGACGCAGGGAACCTGCGCCCCCGCCAGGTAAGAGATGCCTTCCTGTTTCAAACTGATTCCCGGACCGGAGGAGGAAGTTAAAACCCGCGCGCCTGCGCCGCCGGCCCCGTAGACCATATTAATGGCGCTCACTTCACTCTCCGCTTGCAGGAAAACACCGCCTACTTCCGGCATCCGCCGGGCCATGTATTCCGGGATTTCATTCTGGGGAGTGATCGGATAGCCGAAGAAGAACCGACAGCCGGCGCGAATCGCCCCTTCGGCCAACGCTTCGTTCCCCTTCATCATAACTCGTTCCAAAAAGACCCTACCTCCTGTTCTATACCACTAATTGGGAAGCCTCTATTTATAGACCTCAATCACCACATCCGGGCAGATCCGGGCACAAAACGCACAACCGATACAATCGGTGCCAATTGTTTCGACAAAATGATACCCTTGACTGTTGAGCCGCTCCGACATGCCAAGTATCTTTTTGGGACAAACCGAAACACATAATTCGCACCCTTTACAACGCTCTTCATTAATGGTAATCCGCGCCAAAACGCCATCTCCTCTCTCCAAACTTGTTATGGCCAGCTTACTCCTCTTCCCAGGGGGGGAGCATGAACAACTTTAGCGAAAAAACCTGCTCTTGCCCGGCCCGTTCCGCCTCCGACAGCAAGGTTTCGTCAGTATAGGTGCGGAAAACCACCGGTATCTTTAACCGGTCGGCCGCGGCCTGCACCGGCACCGCTCCTTGTACCCGCACTTGCCGGTCGGTTAATTTCCCCAAATTACTGTTGTCGATGAGGCCGGTAATCTTAAGGCGGGAAGCCGCCTCCACCTCCCGGGCCAGGCCGATGATGCGCGCGGGGTCTTCGTAACCCGGACGGTAAGGGTTGACGACCAGCCACAGCTGATACGGGTTGGCCTGAAAATAGGGTTGAAAGCGGCCCAAAACCCGGGCCCCGACCGGATCGCCGCCGACGTCAAAGATCACCCGGTGGTCCGGGCTTTGCAAAAAACTGAAAATCCGGGGTGAAAGGGCGGGCAGATCCGCCATCTCCAGGCCGGGGTGGGTCGAGACCAGTTCAATCCCGTCCTCCTTTAAACGCTGGGTTAAAGTGCGGGAACGAAAGTAGGGATTGACGATATCCAAATCAATCAGTCCAACTTTTTGTCCTTGCCGCCTGAGCTGTAAAGCGTAATTAACCGCTACTTCCGTTTTACCGCTGCCGAAGGGTCCGGTGAAGATGGTGATTCTGTTCGCTTGCACACTACTTCCCCCCGGACGTTTCCGCAAAAAGGTCAACAATAAAGGGGCGTAAATAGCCCACTAAATATAGGGAACCGGTCACCACCAATAATTCATCGCCCTCCGTCTCCGCCAGGGCGGCTTGGAGCGCCGCCAGCGGATCGTCAATCGCCACGGTCTCTACCCCCAAATCCTGAAAACAACGGGCCAACCGGGTGCTGGGGGCTGTTTTTCCGTCCGGTACGGTTGTGGCGTAAACCCGGTGCAAATTGTCACCCAAAACGGAAGCCAAAAGCGTCCCCATCGTTTCCACCGGCCGGTTGTTGAGAATCCCCATGACCAGCCGGATCCGGTGTTCGGGAAAGATCTTCGTTAACCCGTGGGCAAGGTTAATCACCCCGTCCGGATTATGGGCGCCGTCCAGCAGAACTGAAGGTGGCCCCGGAAAATATTCCATCCGGCCGGGCCAGGTTACCGTGTTAAAGCCCGCCACCAAGTGTTCTTGACTCCAGGGTAAGCCCTGCGCTTTCACCAATTGTAGCAGGCCGAAGGCTACTGCCGCGTTAACCGCTTGGTGGGCGCCAAGAAGGTTGACCCGAACCGCCAGCGGCGGTTCCTCCTGCCACTGAAGCTTTAGATGGGTCCCGGATAAATCCGCCCGGGTAAGTTGACAACCTATCTCCTTCCCCACGCGATAATAGGGTGCCGACAACGACCGGGCAGTCTCTTCCAAAACGGCATTTGCTTCCGGAGCTTGTTCCCCAAACACCACCGGGATTCCGGGTTTGATGATCCCGGCTTTTTCGCGGGCGATGGAAACCAGATCCGCCCCTAAATACTCCTGGTGATCAAGGGCAATATGGGTAATCCCCGCCACCAAAGGAGTCAAGACATTGGTGGCATCCAGACGGCCGCCCATCCCCACTTCCACCACGGCCACATCCACTTGTTCTTCGGCAAAGTATTTTAAGGCTAAAAGGGTACCGAATTCAAACTCGGTCGGATGGCCAACCAGCGGATCCAGGGCGGCTGTTTCCACCACCGGCTGAACCGCACTGACCAGCGCCGCGAGCCTTTCCTCGGGAATCGGTTTCCCGTTAATCGCCAGACGCTCACAATAGGAACTCAGGTGCGGGGAGGTAAAGACCCCTACCCGGTAACCGGCCGTCTTCAACACAGAGGCCACCAGCGCCGTCGTTGAACCCTTCCCGTTGGTCCCGGCGATATGAATCACCGGGTATTGGCGCTGGGGCGCGCCCAAGATCGCCAGGAGCGCCCGCATCCGCTCCAGCCCCAACTTAATGCCAAACCGGTTACGGCTGTGTATATAGGCCAATGCTTGCTCGTACGTCAAAACCAGCACCTCTCGGCTTCCATTATAACATTTTAAGACCGGGTCGGGACCCGGTAAATCCTGTTCCTCCTCGGCGTATCACTCTTTACCAAAAACTAACATAGAAAGATTGCCAAAGGGTAACGGGAGAGTTAAAATTATAGAAAATAAAAAAAGGAGACGCTACCGTGAACGTCGTTTTGTTTCAACCCGAAATTCCGCAAAACACCGGCAATATTGCCCGTCTTTGCGCCGCGACCGGCTGTCGCCTGCATCTCATCGAACCCTTCGGTTTTATTTGGGACGACCGCCACTTACGCCGGGCCGGCCTTGATTACTGGGCGCTCGCTGATATTCATAGGTATCTTGATTTTGAAGCGTTCCTCCGCGCCAACCCGGAGGGCAATCACTTTTACCTGACTACCAAAGCCCAACGGTGCTATACCGAAGTCCGCTTTCAACCCAATGACTACCTCATCTTCGGCCCGGAAACCCGCGGCCTGCCGCCGGAGATTCTCGCGTTAAATCCCCACCATAACCTGCGCATTCCCATGCGGACGGCCGCCCGTTCCCTCAATCTGGCCAATTCCGTGGCGATTGTGCTCTATGAAGCCCTCCGTCAGCAGGGTTTTCCTGGTTTGGACTGAACTTGGGTTGCAAGTTTTTTTAAGCTTCTTGCACCCGGGCCGGTTTTTCGGCGGCAAAATCAAACCCGCCGGCCGGCTCCACTTGGGCCCCTTTGACCGCCAGTGCCCGCGGGATCAGACTAAAACGGAGGGTTTTATCGGTCAATATTTCGCCATCCACCTGATAGTAAAAGGATTCATTGCTTTCCAACGTGATATTGCGTCCTTTCATCATGCGGACCTTTTTTAAACTCCGGTGCCAGCCGGGAAACAGCAAGGGTAAACAGGCCAAAATCTCCGGCTTGCTCATATACTGGACGGCGCAGACATCAAATAACCCGTCGTTGATCCGGGCCTCCGGATTGATCTTCAAGCCCCCGCCGTAGGTGGGCGAGTTAGTAACCGCCACCAGCAAACTGTTGAATTCCATCACCAACCCGTCAATGGTTAATTTGATCCGCCGGGGCCGGTAAGAAAAAAGGGTCTTAAAAACACTGCATAGATAGGCCGCTTTGCCCCGGATCCAACGAAAACCCTGGTTGGTATGGAAAGCAACTTCGCCGTCAAAACCAACACCCACCGATGAAACAAAATAACTCTGGTTAACACGGCAAAGATCGATCTGCCGGGTCACGCCGCCCATAATCTGCCGGACCGCCGCCACCGGGTCGGCCGGCATCCCCAAAGCCCGGGCAAAATCATTGCCTGTGCCACAGCCAATTACCCCGAGGGGGATCCGTTCCTCGCCCATGCCATTGACCACTTGGTTGATCGTACCGTCACCACCCGCCACCACAATCAGATCAAAACCAGCCCGCACCGCTTGGCGGGCGATCTCCGTCGCATGGTTGATTCCTTTGGTCTCTTCCAGATGAAGCTCCACATCATACTCCAATAAAGCCTTTAAGATCTGGGGTTTCGCCTTTAAAGCCCGTCCGCGGCCGGCCACCGGATTCATGATGACTTTGACCTTCATTGTATCACCCCGTAATCTTCTTCGTCCCTTAGCCATGTTAAGCTTCATTGCTAATATAACTATCATAATATTCTTTATCCGAAAAAACAAGCATAAACAAGAAACCGGGTTGCCGAAAATCACGTCGGGCAACCCGGTTGTTATGACTAAAGAGGGGCGGTTAAACAGTTTCGAAAAAAACCGCCCAGCCTTTCGGCTAAACGGTTTTTTAACGGTATGGACTACAGGGCTAGAGGGGTTAGAAGACCTGCTCGACCGCTTTCACTTCCGGGATCTCCTCTTTCAAATACCTTTCGATCCCGTTTTTCAAGGTCATCATCGACATGGGACACCCGGCACAATGTCCTTGCAACCGTACTTGGACCACGCCGTCCTCCGTCACCCCGACCAACTCCACATCTCCGCCGTCCGCCTGTAAGGAAGGACGGATCTTGTTCAGTACTTCCTGGACCCGTTCTTTATTCATGCTCTCTCCTCCTCGACTTTATTTATACAACACTCCACTCGCTTTTCTTCCTTGCCCTTACCCAGCTTGTCAGCGTAGCCGACTGCCGGAAAAACCTTCTTTGTTGCTATTATAACCCGAAAACCCGGCCCTTGTCATGAAAACCTTATTTAAAAAGTCTTAATCTTAAGATATCCGGCCGGACAAACGGGAACTCCTTAATCGCCATGATCGCTTTCGACATGGCTTTTTCCGACGCCTCATGGGTCAGCAAAACAATCGGGACGTAGTTATCTTCACCATGGGTTTCCAACTGCACAACCGAAGAGATGGAGATGGCGTATCTCCCGAGAACACCGGCAATCTGCGCCAGGATGCCCGGTTGGTCCAGGGTAAACAGGCGCAGGTAAAAACGGTTAGTGATCTCTTCGAGGGAGAAGAGGGCCACCTGCTTTTCCGGATTGATCGTGGGGATCGAAGCCGGTTTCCCGCTCTGAATGATCTGGGCCAGATCCACCAAATCGCTGACGATCGCGCTGGCGGTCGGGGTTTGCCCCGCGCCCGGACCGTAAAACATCGTGTCGCCCACATAATCCCCGGTAATAAAGACCGCATTCAACTCGTTATTGACCGCCGCCAACAGGTGATCCCCCGGAACCAAGGTGGGATGAACCCGCAGATCGAGTTTTTCTTCACTAAAACGGTAGATCGCCAGTAGTTTTACGACATAACCGAAATCCTTGGCAAAATTGATGTCCAACGCCGTCAGCTCGGTAATTCCTTCTACGGGAATGGCGTTAAAGTCAACAAACCCACCCGCGGCTAAAGAAGCGAGGATCGTCAGTTTATGAGCGGCATCACCACCACCGACATCAAGCGTGGGGTCGGCTTCGGCAAAGCCTCGGGTCTGGGCCTCCCGGAGGGCGGCGTCAAAATCCAGTCCGTCCCGGTGCATCCGGGTTAAAATGTAGTTGGAGGTACCATTGATAATCCCGTACATGTTGATGATCTTGTTGGCCACCAAGCCTTCCCGTAAACTCTTGATAATCGGAATTCCCCCGCCGACACTGGCTTCAAAGCGCAGCTCAACCCCGTGCGCCTGGGCTTCCCTGAAGAGGGTTTGTCCCTTCAGGGCAATCAAGGCTTTGTTGGCGGTCACCACATGTTTCCCGGCGGCCAGTGCCCGCCGGACCATGGTGAAAGCCGGTTCGATCCCGCCAACCGTCTCCACGATAATATCAATCTCCGGATCGGTCACGAGCACTTCAAAATCGGTGGCGGTTTGCACCCCCGTCAGGTCCACTCCCCGCTCCCGTTCCCAATCCAGGTCAACAACGGTTTTTAAAACAAAGCGTGTACCGGTGCGTTCACTAAGCAAACGGCCTTGGTTGAGCAGAATTTTGGCCACACCGGTGCCAACCACACCCATGCCCACAATACCAACGTTAATTACTTTCTCCATTTCCATCACCTCAACCCAGTTTTTCGAACAGAAAACCCTCCATCCCAGCAAAGGACGGAGGGTTCCGCGGTTCCACCTTTTTTCACCGGGTCCCGATAACGGCACACCGGTGCACTTTTTTGGCGATAACGGTGCCACCGGGCTGCTCATCACAGCCGCTCCGGGGTGGTCTTCCCCACGGCTCCTCTCAGGCGGCTTCCAGCTATAGCCCCCTGTCTCTGGCAAAGGCAATCCGGGGTACTCTTCCCATCCTCACGTTCGACCGGATTAATTTGAAAACAGTATACCATTGACCGCGGGGAAAGTCAATCTTCATCGGTCTCCCCGTCCTTACGTAAAATCTTACTTTGCCTCATGGTTGCCGACGATATTTACCTTCATCGTGTTGGTTGTCCCGCTGACCCCAATCGGGACACCACCGGTGATCACAATCAAATCGCCGTTTTTAACATAACCGGATTCTAAAGCTTTCCGCTCCCCGATTTCAAACAGGGCGTCCGCCGTAAAAACTTCATCCACCAGAAAAGGAGAAACACCCCAAGACAAAGCCAGCTGGCGCCAGACCTTGACCACAGGCGTAATCGCAATGATCTCGCAGTCCGGGCGAAAACGCGAGATCATCCTGGCCGTATGGCCTGATTGCGTAAAAGCAACGATGGCCGCGGCATTTAAATCCATCGCTGTCGTACAGGTGGCGTGGCTAATCGCATCGGTGATGCTGTCCATGACCCCGCACTTCGATTGCGATATCGCGGCCCAATAGTCAATCGCCTTCTCCGCCTTCTCGGCGATCTTACCCATTACGATCAAGCTTTCGAGGGGATATTTCCCGATCGCCGTCTCTCCGGAGAGCATAATCGCGCTTGTCCGGTCGTAGATCGCATTGGCGATATCACTGGCTTCCGCCCTGGTGGGCCTGGGATTCCTGATCATCGAGTCCAGCATCTGAGTCGCTGTAATCACCGGTTTACCGTAGCGGTAGCACTTTTCAATCAGGGCCTTTTGCACAATTGGCACTTCTTCAACGGGAATCTCGACCCCCAAGTCGCCGCGGGCGACCATAATCCCGTCCGCCACCTTTAAGATCTCATCAAAATTATCGATCCCCTGCCGGTTTTCGATCTTCGCAATGATTTTTAGATCGGCCCCGCCGTACTCTTCCAGGACCTTCCGGATATTGAGTACATCCTCGGGTTTGCGCACAAAGGAAGCGGCAATAAAATCAAAATCATTTTCGATTCCAAAGATAATATCCTTAATATCTTGCGGGGTCAAGGAAGGCAGATTGATGTTGGCATCCGGCACATTGACCCCTTGGTTGTTCCGAAGAACGCCGCCATTGAGCACAACACAATGGATCTCTTGATCCTTGATCTCTTCCACCATAAGTTCAATTAGTCCGTCATTGAGCAAAATCCGGCCGTGTTTTTTAACATCCTTATATAAATCTTTGTAGGAAACCGTGGTTCTGGTCTCATCCCCAATGATCTCCTCACTGGTCAGGATGAAGCGCTGGCCCTTTTTTAAGGTGATCTCGCCGCTTGCGAACTTCCCAATCCGGATCTCCGGTCCCTTCGTATCCAAAAGCAGAGGAATCGGCAGTTTCATACTGTCTCTTACTTTTTTAAACCGGTCGACCCTCTGTTTATGTTCTTCGTGGGTCCCGTGGGAAAAGTTGAGCCGCGCCGCGTTCATCCCGTTGACCATAAGTTCCCGCAGGATTTTCTCGTCATCCACGGCCGGCCCCAAAGTACAGATGATCTTGGTTTTTCTCAAGAAAAAAACCTCCCTGTCGGCAAGTTTAAACAAAATATACCATTCCTTCCGCCATGACCAGGTTTAGTTATTTCGCCGTCGGGCTTGCGATCCCTTCCGTTCCGTGTGGAACCTCCGCCTTCCCCCCATAAAAAAACCCCTTGCGGGGTCGTTAATGCTTCTCAATACTACGGCACAGTTCGCAATCGCGGCAAAAGGTGACTCTTTCCGTAAAGACATTCAGGATGGTATTGACAATGTTGGTCTTCTCCGAATGGTGGAGGATAATCCGCTGGGGGGAAAGGGTAATCAAGGCGCTGAGCAGCAAGTCCTCATATCTTAGCCCTTCATCCTTCAGATCACCAAGGACCTTTAAGAGATACTCATGTTCCAGAGGTTTTTCCTCTTCATCCAAAAGGCGGAATTTTTCCTTCGAATAGAAGAGGACGTGGACCTCCAGAATCTTGGGTTCCTGAATCTCCACAAAATAACGGAGGAGTTTGATAAATTCCTGGTATTCTTTGTCCGCCAGGAGCTGATCGATGGCCTCTTCCAGGTTTTCCTTCAACTCATGTACATAATCCTTGAGCCGAAAGCGGAAAAAACCCTCCAAAAAAATGGCCTCATTTTCGCGGAGAAAACTACTGACTTCGTTCTGGACCCGGGAAACCCATTCTTTCTTCTCCACCGCCGACAAAGTTGCAATGACCTTCTGGGAAAGGGCATTTGCCTCTTCCGCGGTAAGATAAGGGTGGTCAATCCGGATCATGCGCCGCAACAGATTTTGGGATACTTGCCCCAAAAGCAGGTTGGTGACCACCAGCGCCAGATTATGCCGGAAAATCGCTTCTTCTTGTTTCGTGGTTTCCCGGCCGGATTTCCCCAGGGTCAGATTGAGGAACTTAAACTTCCCCATTTTTTGCTCTTGGACCTGAAACTTGAGGCCTTCCTTTTCCCAGCGGGTAAGCTCTTTTTCAAAACTTGATCTTAAATCAAAGAGGGACCCGGTACCGATCTGGATCGTGGACAAAAGTCTTCCCCCCTCGCAAAAGTATTATATGAGGAGAAGAAGAGGGGATATACAGTCCACTAAAAGTAAATAAAGCATAAACTCCCTGGGTTTTATGTTGACCGCCCGCCACCCGTCACTTAATCAAGGGCCGCTTCCCATTTATAGATGAACCCGCTAGAAGATGGCAGGAGAAAACCGCCGAAGTGGCCGCCGGTTTTAATGGTGGTCGGGTGGTTGATGGAATTGTTCCCCTCGGGGGGTAGATCATTGACTCCGTCGATATCCGCCAGTTTCACCCAGTAACCGGGGAGTGGAAACTCCAGATCGACCATGACCTCATAGGGCTCAAAATTTAAAAGAACAACCATCCGTTCCCACGGGTTACCGTTGGGATTGGTCGTCCACCCGATCACGTTTTTCCCGCCGCCGTATTTCTCGTCGAGCCAGGGCCCCAATAACCAGGCAAACTTCCCTTCCGGTTCAGGGTCATAACCGTAAACCCGCAGTCCGGGATAGCGGCGGCGTAAACGGATTATGCCAGCAGCCCACTGGTAATAGTGGTGCTTGCGCAAGAAAACCGGCCAATCCAGATCAATCCGGTTCCGCGGACGTTCCACGCCAAATTCCTGTCCCATGTAGATCATGGGCTGCCCCAACGCCACCATCGTGGCAAGCAGACCCAGCCGGGCTTTGCGTTCCTTCGCCGGGGCCCAGATTAAGCCATCACCACTAGTCGCCACCTCATAGGGGACGCTGTTTTCATCATGGCTTTCACAGTAGTTGACCACATTGTTGGTGTGGGCCGCAAAAAAGTCCTTACTAAAGTAAAAAATACTCCCTAAGTGGGTTGGGGAATTGTCCGTCCAGTCCCGGAAGATCCCCTCGCGCAACAAAGCTTTGATCTTGTCGTGAAAAGCATCGCACCACTGGGCATACCCGTTATACCCTTGGAGGTTCAGATCGGGCTCGTTCGGCAGGTTCTCGGCAATGAGAATGCAATCGGGTTTAAAACCCTTGTCCTTAATTTCATAGGCCAAGCGCCGGAGGAAGGTATGGTCCATCCACGAACTGTGGGTCGCATCAAAGCGAAAACCGTCGATCCGGTACTCCTTGATAAACATCTTACAGGCGTCGATCAACATATTTTGGACTTCTTCCTTCTCGGTGGCCACCCGGTTCCCCCACGGGGTCGACCCGGAAAAATAAAAGCCGCCTTCCGTCCCGTCGTGGATCAACTGCCAAAGCGGATTGAAATAGTTGGAGGTATGATTGAAGACTTGGTCGACAATGACCGCCAGCCCATGCTGGTGCGCGGTATCAACCAACGCCCGGAAATCGTCACAAGTACCAAAGTCCCGTTCAATCGTCATGAACCCGCTGGGGTCGTAACCCAAACGGTTGTCGCTTAAGGCCGTCGGCGCTTCCGAGGTCGGCATCAAGGCCAAAGCGGTAACCCCTAAATTATTGAAATAGCCTTCCTTAATGCGCTGGATGAGACCCCGGAAGGTCCCTGCGATCTCCGCGGGCAGGTCGGGCGCCTGGTCGGTAAAGCCGTACACGTTCAGCTCATAGAGGATTAAACGGTCCACCGTCGGCGTCCGCCAACCCGCATCCTGCCATTGGTAAGCCGAAGGATCGATGACTACACAGTTATTCCGGTTATAATCCGGCCCGTAGCGCCGGGCATAGGGATCCTGCGCCATTTTGACCGGTTGTTGCTTGTTGTTGAGGGGAACCCCGCCCACAACCAGGAATTGGTAGTTATTCTTCCTGGGGTCGGCCGGATCGGGCAAAGCGGTCCGGAGCGCCCAAATATTGGGCAGACCATGATAACCCCGGTATAACTTCATCGGCAGAAATTTGGCCGGGTCGGGCCGCCGATGGTAGGGCGATTGCCAGTCGTTAAAGTTACCGACCAAATAAACCTGAGCCGCCCGCGGATGGAAAAAGCCGAAAAGGGTCGTCCCATCCTTCAAATAAGTGGCCCCCAGCATGGAGACCACCCCCTGGCCACTGACATCCGTATCGGGCAAGTACTGGTTCTCTCGCAGTAAAGGGAAGATCTCGGCGTAAAGATCATTGATCGAGCCGGCCACATCCGCCGGTCGTTGGGGATAGACCTCATTATGGACGGAAACCGTCCAGACCTCCACCCCCAAGTGCTGACCGTAACAGCGCTCCAAGTCCTCCCATTTGATCTCCGTGCCGCTTTTGTCACCAAACTTGAAGCAGAAATAGTTCCGGTTGATGTCCAGCTCAAAGACGGGCCCGTAATCATCCCAGGATGAAACCGGGTACTCCTGGAAAGACTCACTATGACCCGGGTACCACAGGTGCAAAAAGGGATTTTGGAAGTTCAGACTATACGGGGCATGAATCTTCACATGGTGCATGGGCGAAAGCTCCTTTGCGCGAATGGATCAAAATGCAGAATTATCTTCAGTATGCCCCGAATAACGGCCAACCAATGCTAAAAACAATGCTTAAAAAGGCGGTCGGTCCCGGACCACCAAAGTGGAATGGTGCATCAGCCAGTAAATGAAGAAACCCCATAAAGGAAAGAAGAACGTCACCAGCGCCCACAAGCCGGGCGGCAGATTTAGTTGGCCAAATCCCCGTCTTTTCGCGTCCACGTAAACGGCGGCCGCCAAAAACAGATTGATGAAGACGAGGGCCAGTCCAACAAGGGTCAACCAAAAGCGCCAAACCATTCCGGCAACCTCCCTTTTTCTACTGAAAAATTTGTTTATGTTAAGCTGGAAATATTTAATCCTGTATTTAGCACGGTTTTTATGTTATATTAAGAAACGGTTACATTTTTATGTTACCCGTTTTATCGTTTTTCTCCATTCATAAAATTATATTTTCGTATATTTTTTGAAGGAGGCTATCTAATTGGGTACGAAAGGAAAGGTTCCCATGGTCGCCTATTTTTGCATGGAATTTGGGCTCCACCCTGATTTCCCCATTTACTCCGGGGGTTTAGGGGTGTTGGCCGGTGATTATTTAAAAGCGGCGGCCGACGATGGTTACCCCGTGGTCGGGGTCGGCATTCTCTGGCGGAAAGGATATACCGCCCAGTATATTAACGAACAAGGCTACCCCTACGATCTCGCCCCGGAGTTCAATAACTTATCTTTTCTCAAAGATACCGGCGTTAAGGTCCAAGTGACCATCAAACAACAACCGGTCACCTGTAAAGTCTGGCTGGTGGACCATTTTAGCAATGCTCCCCTCTATCTTCTGGACGCCGATTTACCGGAGAATAAAGAGCCTTGGCTGACCCACTCCCTTTACCGGGGTAATGGCGATGACCGCATCGCCCAGGAAATCATCCTCGGGATCGGGGGCGTGCGGGCCCTCCGCGCCCTTGGGCTCGCCGTCGACATCTACCACTTTAACGAAGGCCACGCCGTGCTGGCCGGAATCGAGCTGATCCGGGAGAAGATGGCGGCCGGACTCTCTTTTCACCAAGCCTTAAACGCGACACGCCGGCAGATTGTTTTCACCACCCACACGCCGGTTCCGGCCGGCAACGAAGCCCATCACCATGGAGCCCTCGCCTACGTCGGTGCTTATAACGGCCTTTCTTACGAACAGATGAAGCAGATCGGGGGCGACCCGTTCAACATGACCGTGGCCGGACTCCGCCTCTCCACCCTGAGCAACGCCGTCTCGGAGCTTCATGGGGAAACCGCCCGGAAGATGTGGCACCAGGTTGGTGACGCTTCGCCCATCATCGCGATTACCAACGGGGTGCACCAAGATACCTGGCAGGCACCGGATATCGCCTTGGCTGCCGCCCGCCGGGGAAACTTGATCGAAGCGCACCAGGCCAACAAACAACTGCTACTGGCCGAGATCCAACACCGGACCGGTCAAATTCTGAACCCGGATGCGCTTTTAATCGGGTTCGCGCGGCGCGCCGCCACCTATAAACGGGGCGATCTGATCCTCCAGCACAAAGAAGAACTCCTGCCCCTGCTGGAAAGCGGCCGGATTCAACTGGTTTTCTCCGGCAAAGCCCACCCGCAGGATGAAGGAGGCAAAAACATGGTGGCGAAGATTGTCGCCATGGCCAAAGCGTTCCCGGGTAAAGTGGTTTTTCTGGAGAACTACGACATGGCGCTCGGGCAGATTCTAACCCGCGGCTGTGACATCTGGCTGAACAACCCCCAACGGCCGCTGGAAGCCAGCGGAACCTCGGGTATGAAGGCCGGGATGAACGGTGTGCTAAACTTCAGTACGCTGGACGGCTGGTGGGTAGAAGGTTGCCGGCACGGAATCAACGGTTGGCAGTTCGGCGACGGTTATGTCGGTCCCAACCAGGACTATCACGATTTAAACGCCTTGTACCGTGTCTTGAAAACCGAAATCCTTCCCACCTTTGAACAGGACAAAGCCAAATGGGCACAGATGATGCACGCCAGTATTGAGACCTGTACGCAGCAATTTTCAGCCCGCCGTATGCTTAAAGAATACTATGATCGCCTTTACTGGCCTCTTACCGCGGCGGAAGAAAAAATATCCTAAAGGCCACTCGCCAGCGGCCTTTTTTTTTCGCCTCCCGGCGGCCGGTCTCCCGTCAAAAATTGGTCCGCATTTCCTGCCGCCTGCGGGGGAAAATAGGTATGGGAGGTGTTAGCATGAAGAGCACCACCACCGGCTGGATTGTAACCGGACTTGGTGCGGTGGTCTCCGGGGTGGGAGCTACCATGCGCCGGAGCCGTTTCGGAACCGGACTTCTCGGTTTTGGCCTGGCCCACATGGTGTTAGGGATCCTGGACATGGTCCGCCCCCTGCCCGAAAAGTAACATTTCCCAAAAAAACAAAGTGGCCTGCCACTCCGCCACTTTGTTTTTTATTTGGTTATTCTTATCTGTTATCTAGTTTCTCCCGGAGATAAGGCACAAGCTCCGCTACGGAAAGCCGCGTCTGCTCCATGGTATCCCGGTCCCGGACCGTCACGGTCTGGTCCTCCGGCGACTGGAAGTCGACCGTCACACAGAAGGGCGTTCCGATTTCATCCTGACGGCGGTAACGCCGGCCAATCGACTTGGCATCATCATACTCGGTGTTCCAGTGCCGGCGCAGTTCCTGGCTGATCTCTTTCGCCATGTCGGTCAAGGGCTCTTTCCGGGAAAGCGGCAGGACGGCCACTTTAACCGGAGCCAGCTCCGGATGGAAGCGCAGCACAACCCGGATCTCGTCTTTATCCGGTTCTTCGTGATAGGCGTCGAGCAAAAAGGCCAAGGTGGCCCGGTCCGCCCCGGCCGACGGTTCAATCACATAAGGAACGTAATGCTCGTTGAGTTCCTGGTCGAAATACTCCAGTTTATTCCCGCTATACTCCGCGTGACGTTTCAGATCATAATCGGTCCGGTTGGCAATCCCCTCCAGCTCGGACCAGCCCATCGGGAAGTAGTATTCAATATCGACGCAGGCTTTTGCATAATGGGCAAGTTCGTCTTGGGCGTGGGGGCGGAGGCGGAGGCGTTCCGGACTGATCCCCAGCTCTTTATACCACTTGTACCTCGTTTCGACCCATTTGTGGAAATGCTCCTCATCGGTACCGGGTTTTACAAAGTACTCGATCTCCATCTGCTCAAATTCGCGGGTCCGGAAGGTAAAATTCCCGGGGGTAATCTCATTCCGGAAAGATTTACCGATTTGCGCAACCCCGAAGGGCAGTCGTTTTCTGGTTGTCGTCAAGATATTGTTGAAATTGACGAAAATCCCCTGGGCGGTCTCCGGCCGCAGGTAAACCACGGCCGCCTGGTCTTCCACCGGGCCCATGAAGGTTTTGAACATGAGGTTGAAGTTCCGGGGTTCCGTCAACTCGCCGCCACACTCCGGACAGGTCTTCCCCGTCACGTGGTCGGCGCGGAACCGTTGGCGACACTGCTTACAATCGACCAGCGGATCGGTGAAGCCTTCCAGATGGCCGCTGGCTTCCCAAACCCTCGGGTGCATCAGGATGCTGGCGTCTTGCCCGACCATGTCATCCCGTTCCTGCACCATCCGCCGCCACCAGGCCCGTTTCACGTTATTCTTCAGTTCAACCCCCAATGGACCGTAATCCCAGCAACTATTTAAACCGCCATAGATCTCGCTGCTTTGGAAGATAAAACCTCTTCTTTTCGCTAACGAAACAATCTTTTCCATGGTCGTCGTTGCCGTGGGTGTTTTTTCATTTTCCATCATTGTTCCTCCTTCTCGTCAGGAATTCCGTATTTAAACACTTTGACAGGCGGGCTTGCTTGGTTGTTTAAACAAAACTGGGCAGGTTAAAGATGAGGGGAGTCACTAAAACTTCGACCAGCGCGGCAATGATCAGCAAGGCGAGGATTAACGGAAAAAAAGCCAGACTTGCTTTGGCGTGGGCCGCCCAGGAAGTTCTCGCCTTTTCACCCCTGAAAATACTCCGCCAGTTCCGGACGCCCCAGAGCACACTGATCGTCACCGCCAGCAAGATAGCGGGAATCTCAAAAAGGCCATGGGGCAATAAACTAAGGAAAAAGGTGCTTTTCGGTACCCCCAGCTCATACTCGTAAAGACCGGCCAGCAAGCCAATGACAAAACCATTGGGCAGGATGCCCACCAGTAACGGGACAAACGGTAAAAATGCGCCGCTAACAATGATTAAAAGGGTCGCTTTTAGGTTATTGAGCAAAATGACCAGGAACTGCCCCCACCAGTTAAGATCGGCCATTTTTTCAATCAGGACCATAAACTGTTCATTAATGACCTGTTCCATGGTCTGTTTCGCCAGCACCGGGTCGGCCGCCCAGGTGCCGTAACCCAAAGCCACACTTAAGAGGAGCACAAAGCCGGAAAAGGCAAGAAGCATCCGGTAAGACCGGGAAAAAGTCGGCAACAAGTAGAGTTTAGCCACGGATATCATCCTCATCATAATTCAATTTTCAAGTATAGCAAAGTCGGGAGAGGCCTGTCAATTTAAATCCGCCTCCGGTGGCTTCCAGGCCAGCAACGACTGGAGGAAAGACAAGGATTTCAACGTTTTCTCCGCCCGGAGCTGGATAAAGGTGAAGAGGAGATGGCCCAATTCGTTCCCCAAGGCCGGGTCGACCGGGCGCCGGGCCAGGTCACGAAGGTCCGTCTGGTATAAAGAACGGAGAAAAGAGACCGCGGCCGGCCGGACCGGAATCAACTGCGCGCCGCTGGCACCGGCACAGGAGCGACAGAGGAGCCCGCCTTCGGACGGAGCAAAACCGGCAAAAGACCCGGCGGCATTTTGGCAGCCTACGCACCGGTCCAAGACCGGTTCATACCCCAAATATTTCAACAGGCGCAGTTCAAAAGCGCGGGAGACCAACATCGGGTCGGGAACCCTCTCCAACACCACCAAACCGGCCAGCAAAAACAGGAAGACATCACTGTTCACCTCATTTAAAGGTAGAAAAACATCAAGCAGCTCCGCCCACCACGTGGCATAGGCCATTTTCAATAGTTCGTCCCTCAGCGGAGCAAAAGACTTGATAATCTCGGCCTGGCTTAGTTGGTCCAGGTTTTTCCCGGTAAAAACCAACGCTTTAATGTACGAAAACTGCTGGGTAACCCCGACCAAACGGTTCCGCGGGCGCCGCGCGCCCCGGGCCACCGCTTCGATCTTCCCCTTTTCCTTGGTGAAAAGGGTCACGATCCGGTCGGCCTCCCCTAAACCGCGGGTCCGCAAGATGATGCCTTCACAATGGTAGAGCCCCACCGGGTCACCTCCGGTTCAACAGCGCCAGGACCAAACTTAAAATGATGCTCAGCAGCACACAGGTGCCGAGCGGAAAGTAAAAGGTGAAATTACCCCGGCGGATTAAAATATCTCCGGGCAAACGGCCCCGTTGGAAGATTTTCTCCCCAAACTGGAGCAATCCCCCCAATAAGACGAGGAGAAGACCGGCGATGATCAGCATGCGACCCACCGGTCCAAAAGGATTGGTCATCACTGCCCTCCCCCTCCTTTCCCAGGGCTTTTTACGTGGTCATTCGTTTTATCGGTCCCGGTCCGACCCGGTTTATAATAGCGGTCCCGCTCGCTGAAGATACAACCGCAGTACCCCTGCCGGTAAAGTCCGTATTCCCTGGCCAATTGCTGACTACGCCGGAAACCGGGTCGTAAATCAAGGTCGCAGAAGAGAAGCTGATAGGCGGCGGCCAACTCGCCGCCGATCTGGCAGATTAAATCCCGGTTTTGGTAAGGCGAAATCAACAAGGTCGTCCCAAAGGCGGGAAACCCCATTGCCTTTGCCTGGCGGGCGGTTTTTTCCAGGCGCATCCGGTAACAGATTCCGCACCGCTCCTTTTCATGGGGGACTGTACGCTGTAGGAAGGTGGAAAGTTCATACTCTTCCTCCAGAATTAAAGGCAGTCCCTTGCGGGAAGCAAACTCCGCCAGGCTTTCCTTGCGCCGCTCCCACTCTTTATAAGGGTGGATATTGGGGTTGTAGTAATACATGGTTGGCGCGTAGCCCTGTTCCTGCAGAAATTCCGTGGAATAGGTCGCACACGGCCCGCAGCAAGTATGAAGTAACAGTTCCAAAGCCCATGCCTCTTTTCTTTCTTAGTGATCCGTATAAGAAGCCGGACCGGTTTTCAGCCCAGTTCCAACTCCCCCTGGTTAGTCTCGTCCTTCTTGTTGTATTTTAACCCCAGATGTTCCCAGGCCAAGCGGGTCGTCACCCGTCCGCGGGGCGTCCTCTGTAAGAAACCGATCTGCATCAAATAGGGTTCACAGACATCTTCGATGGTCTCAACCGCTTCCTGCGTGGCCGCCGCCAAGGTCTCAACCCCCACCGGCCCGCCATCAAATTTACCTATAATCGTTTCCAGCATAAGCCGGTCGACCCGGTCCAACCCTTTTTCGTCAACTTCCAACCGGTTCAGGGCGGCGGCGGCAACTGCAGCGGTGATCACCCCATTCGCCTTGACTTCCGCATAATCCCGGACCCGCTTCAGCAAACGGTTGGCAATCCGGGGGGTTCCCCGGGCGCGGCGGGCCAACTCGTTGGCCCCCTCGGCGTCGATCGCAATCTTAAGGATCCGGGCCGTCCGGGTAATAATCTGCACCAAATCCGCGGTCGAGTAAAAGTCCAGCCGGTTAATGATCCCAAAGCGGTCCCGCAGCGGGGCCGATAAAGCCCCCGCCCGCGTGGTTGCTCCAACCAAGGTAAATTTGGGCAGATCGATCCGGAGCGAGCGGGCGTTGGCCCCCTTCCCGATGATGATGTCCAGGGCGTAGTCTTCCATTGCCGGGTAAAGGACCTCTTCAACCGCCCGGTTGAGCCGGTGAATTTCATCGATAAAAAGAACATCATTCTCTTCCAAATTGGTTAAGAGGGCGGCCAGATCGCCGGGCCTTTCAATCGCCGGGCCCGAAGTCACCCGGATCTGAACCCCCAGTTCGGCCGCGATAATATGGGCTAGCGTCGTCTTGCCCAGTCCCGGCGGCCCGTAGAGTAACACATGATCCAAAGCTTCACCGCGCTTGCGGGCGGCTTCGATAAAAATCTTCAAATTCTCCTTGACCTGCGTTTGCCCGATATACTCCTCCAGCTTCCGGGGGCGAACGGTCCGGTCGAGTTCCGAATCTTCCTCTCGTAACCGGGGCGTAACCAACCGGGAATCTTCCATATAAAAACCCTCTCTTCTCCTGCTTATTCCTTCATCAACAGGCGCAAAGCCCTTTTAATCACGTCCTGGAGCTCAAGCTCCGGGCTGGCGGCCCGCACGGTTTGCACCGCCTTCACGGCCACGACTGTTTCATACCCCAATGCTTCCAAGGCGGCCACGGCATCATCACCCGTTGCGCCTCCCACGGACGGCTGGCCGGGGGCGACATTGAATGGTGCGGCCTCTTTCGCCAAGGTATTTTTCAGCTCAAGAATCAACCTTTGGGCGGTTTTATGCCCCACGCCCGGGGCCTTGCTCAAAAGCTTGACATCTTCACTAAGCACCGCCCGGCAAAACTCGTCGGCGGAAAAGAGCGAGAGAATACCCAAGGCGGTCTTCGGTCCGACACCCGATACACTGATCAGCTTAATGAACAAATCCTTCTCCGTCTGGTTAAGAAAACCGTACAACAGCATCGCATCCTCTTTATGGGACAGGTAGGTGTGGATCAACACCGTGTCCCCGATCCTGACCTGTTGCAATGCGGAAGTGGTCATCATAATCCGGAAACCGATCCCGCCCACCTCTAAAAAAACGGCTTCGTCGGAACGCTCTCGCACTGTTCCCCGTAAGAAAGCGATCATCCTTTTCCCCCCATCAATAACCCGGCCCGGCACCAGGAATGGGCAAAGCAGATGGCAATCGCCAACGCATCGGCCGCGTCGTCCGGTTTCGGGAGCGTTTTTAAACGGAGCAAAAGCCGCACCATCTCCTGGACCTGCTTTTTTTCCGCCCGACCGTACCCAACCACCGCCATCTTCACTTGCAGCGGAGTATATTCGGCAACCGTCAACCCCTGCACCGCCGCAGCCAGCAAAATAACACCCCGGGCTTGGCCGACCGCCAAGGCAGTCCGGGTGTTTTTATTGAAAAACAATTCTTCAACCACCAGCACGTCGGGTTGGTACTCCTGAATCAAAGCCGTGATCCGGTCGTAGATCTGTTTCAGCCGTTCGGACAAAGGGCACCCGGCTTGTGTTCTAATTACCCCATAGTCATGGGCCGTCAGCCGTTGGCCCTGCTGTTCAACCAAGCCATAACCGGTAATCGCCGTGCCCGGATCCACCCCTAAAATTAACATTGTTCCACTCCTGTCTTCCCGTTCTAAGCACTTTCTTCTGCAACCGGCCATTTTAATCCTTCAGATTTCCGCTTTTCCTTTATTAATTTTCCTTAACAGATAATTAAAGAAGGAACGCCTTTCGCCCTGTCGTATAGTTTTAGGGAAAGGATTGCCTTCCGGCAATTGCTAATCAACAATGAAGAAAAGAACGGGGGGGTTTAATATGTCCCAAGCCTACCGGCATGTCCAGTATTTAGCGGAAACAATCGGTCCCCGTGGTTCTTGCACCGAAGCAGAAAAAAGAGCAGCGCACTATCTTAAAAAGGAGTTAGCCCAGTTTAATCTGAACCTGACGGAAGAGCAATTCAAAGCCGTCAGTTCTTTTTCTTGGGTTTTTGGCCTCATCGATCTCCTTTTGATTAGCGCCGCCCTCATCTTCCCCAGCCGGCCTGAACAGGGTTTGGCCCTTGCTTTCTTCGCCTTCATTGCCTTTATTCTCGAGTCAAACACCTTCCCCTTCTTGTCACGCCTCATTCCGAAAAAAAACAGCCAAAACCTGGTTGCGCAGATTCCGGCCCGGAGTAAACCCATTCGCAAGGTGATTATCACCGCGCACTATGACAGTTCACGGTCGGCGATTAATTTCTCACCAAAGCTGGTGAAAGGTTTCCGCCGGAGTTATCTTTTGCTGGTTGGGGCCATGGCGACCGAAGTCCTCTTGTACGCCTTGGCCGTCTTTACCTCACTTTCCCCGCTCCTTTTATGGTATTTATCACTCCCCGGTGTCCTTTACATCCTGGTTACTTTCCTTACCCTCTTACACCGTGAGCTTGCCGGCCAGTATACCCCCGGAGCCAACGATAACGCCTCCGGGGTCGCGGTTCTCTTGGAAGTGGCCAAAATCCTCACCCGTTTCCCCTTGATCACGACCGAGGTTACTTTGGTCGCCACCGGGGCTGAAGAATCAGGCACCAATGGCGCCCTCGCCTTTCTCCGCCGCCACCGTCCGCCCAAGGATACATATGTCATCAACCTGGACAACCTTGGGAGCGGCCACCTGACAGCCGTTACCGCCGAAGGGATTCTCGGGACCAAGGCGGCTTCCGCCGAACTTCTCAGTCTCGCCAAAACTGTCGCCGCTGAGAAAAATCTGTCCCTTCGTTTCGCCCCGTACAAACTGTTAACCACCGATGGAACCGTCTTTTTAATGCGGAATTATCCCACCGTTTCGCTGATGGCCTTTGACGACGACGGGCTGTTGCCCAATTGGCACTGGCCAACCGACCGGGCGGCGGCCGTTAAGCCGGAAAATTTGGATGCGGCCAAAGAATTGGTCCTTGGCATCCTGCGTAAACTGGAGAGTTAATTGGCACTGAGCGCCGGCGCAAGCAGATTCCTTATTTTTTCACACAACACTTCGACCTTAAAAGGTTTAAAAACAACGTCGCAAAAACCGAATTTCCAGGGTTCCAACATAACCGGATCATTGTAATACCCGCTGGAGGCAATTACTTTTGCCTTCGGCTCCACCGTTAAAATCTGGCGGACTGCTTCTTTGCCACCCATGCCCCCGGGGACCGTGAGATCGAGAATCACCACGTCAAAGGGGGCTTTTTTCTTTTTTTCTTCCTGGAAAAGCTTCACTGCTTCCAAGCCGTCCTTCGCTTCAACCGCTTCATAACCGTAAGCCTCCAGATACTCCCGGAGGGAAGTACGGATTAAGGATTCATCATCCATCAGGAGAACCTTGCACTTCCGCTTCGGCAGTACCGATTTCTTCTGGTTGTTCTCCGCCAACGGTTCTTCATCGGCGGCTGGCAGGTAAAAGTAAAAAATGGAGCCAATCCCCGGCTGCGAGAGAACCCCCATGTAACCGTCGTGGTTTTGAATAATAAAATAGCTGGAGGAAAGGCCAAGCCCGTTCCCTTCCTTTTTGGTCGTGAAGTAAGGATCAAAGATCTTCGTTAAGTTTTCTGGGGGAATCCCTACCCCTTGGTCTTCGATCTCGACCCGGACATATTTCCCCGGCCGCAGCCGCATCCAATTCTGTTCCGAAACGGTGACATTACGGGCGGAAACTTTGATCACACCACCATCCGGCATCGCATGATAAGCGTTGAGGATTAAGTTGTGGATCACCTGACTGATCTGGTCACCATCAATGGCCACCGGCCATAAATCAGCCGGTAATGAATAACGGCATTTGACGCTGGCCCCGCGTAAAGCGAATTCGGCCGTCTCTTTAATTATTTCCCCAAGCCGGGCCGGCTGTTTAACCGGAGCGCCTCCTTTGGCAAAAGCCATTAATTGTTGGGTGAGTTTGGACGCCTTCAAGGCGGCCTTCTCCACCGATTCCAGATCCTTGATCCCATTCAGCCCTTTTTTCCACTTAAAAACGGCTAATTGTACATTGGAAAGGATTGCCGCCAATAGATTATTGAAATCATGGGCAATCCCGCTGGCCAATATTCCTAATGACTCCAGTTTTTCCATTTTCAGTAGTTCTGCGCGCTCCCTTTCGGCCGCCAGTTCCCGGATGGAAGCCTGCAACGCATCTTGGGTTTGGCGGTAGAGGGTAATGTCCCGGTTCGTTCCGCTTAATTTTAATGGTTTCGTCTCGGCATCTTCATCGTTCCCAAGACAAAAGCCCCGGCTGGAGACCCATTTCCACTCGCCGGCTTTCGTCTTTATCCTGTACTCCATTTCAAAGTATTTACCCATCCCATCGAAGCATTTTTTTAAAGCCTGCTCCAACAGCGGCCAGTCGTCAGGATGGACATTCTCCCGAAACCATTCGTTGTTAAAGACCATTTCGCCCGGCTCACCTTCCGCTTTTGCTTCCTCAACAATGCATTGCCACCTCGCTACCATCTTCTCGGGAACGAAAACACCATCCGGATAGTAAATATCCTGCGTCCGGGCAACAAATAAACAACGGTTCGGGTCATGCCCGCCGGTGTCGATCTTTTCCCGCTGAAACCAGTCAAGAATCTCCTCTTTCGTCACTGAATCCAGCAAACAGATGACTTTTTCGCCGTTACGGATCCCGGCTCCTAAATAACTTAAAAGCATCCGGTTCTTGCGCGTATCGTCCCGGTAGAACATACAAACGTGGGATCCGGCCGGAAATTATTTACCGAATATTAATGTCTAATTATGTTAGTTCCCCCATTATAAGTAAGGCGGCCGTTCATCCAAGCAATAAAAAACGCCGTTTCCGGCGTTTTTTGGTAATTCCCTATTTTTCACCCCGGTCGAAGGCGGTTTTCCGCGCCAGGATGGTCTCCGCCAAACCTTCCTCCCGGACCTGTTCCTGCTCGACGTCGGCCACAACCCCGCGGGGTTCATCGGAATACATTTCTTCATAAATGACGTCTCCCCCGAGATCCTGGGGCGACTCGGCGGTGCCCATCTGGGCCACCGCCTGCCAGGCGTCTTCCCCATCAAAGGCCGCCTGGTCATCTTCATCCGTGGTGAAAGTCCGGGCAAAAGGCGGAAACAGCAGCTCCTCCTCGATCGGCCGGTAGCGCAGTTCATTGGTCTTTTCGGCTTCACGTTGACACTCGATACAAGTAGCGACGTACGGTAAGGCCTCCAACCTTTCTTCGTCAATTGGACGCCCGCAGTCCCGACAAACCCCATACTTCCCCGTCTTGATCCGGTCAAGGGCATCCTCGATCTCAGTCTGGCGGACCCGAAAGGCATTATTAAGGCCCAAATCTTTTTCCCGTTCATAAGTTTCCGAACCTAGATCGGCCGGGTGGTTATCGTAAGCGGACAATTCCTTCGTCGCGTCTCGTAGACTCCGTTCCGTACCCAGATCGCCGGTTTCCTCCAAATCTCCTTTTAACTCCGTAAGCATTGCCTGGAGGCGTTTTTCGAAGTACCGGATCCTCTTTTTACTAAGCATCAAACCACCTTTTCCCCTTTATTAGTACGGAAGCTGTTCGTTGACCAGCTGGACAAGGCGGGCAATGAAACTACTGATAATTGGCAGGTTCAGGCTGGCCACCTTCGCCAGGATGGCCAAGAAGAGGGCGCTGACCAAGGTCAGACCAACAGCGATCCCAAATCCCCTGGCGATTCCGGCTAAAAAATTCAAGTAGACCAAGCGTCCCGGCCGGGAGAGCAGATCGAAGATCCCTTCGATGTTATATTTCACCATCAATTTGTTCAAAAGCAAAACTTGGCGCAGGAAGGGACTCGTTTGTCGTTTGTTCACCTTAAACCGGTCGTGCACAATCTTTTCCCCTCAGTTAATGTGCCTGCTTTCACCCTTCTTTAATACGGAAAAGGATGGGGACAAAGTCTAGCGCAGCACCTCCTGGTAGGCAGCGAGCGTCAAACGAGCCACCCGGTCCCAGGTGTAATTGGCTAAAATATGTTCCCGCAGCCCCGGCAGCGGCGGTGAATACAACGCCTTGCGGAGGGCGTCCCGCACCGAAATCGGATCCGGCGAACAGTACCATGCCATCTCGCCCAGGTATTCACGGGCCGTCCCCCGGTCGGTGGTCACCACTTTGCAACCGGCCAGCCCGGCTTCGAGGTTGACGAGACCCGGGGTCTCATACCAACTGGGTAAAACATGAACGCTGCAGGCTGCGTAAGCCGAGGCAACCCAGCCTTGGGTCAGACCGCCTAAAAAACGGACCTGGCCTTCCCCTTCCTGCCGGCATTCTTGATAGTACTGATAATCATTGATCGGCCCGATCAAGACCACCTGTTGGTTGAGGGACCGCGCGGCCTTGATTAAAGCCAGTTGGTTCTTGCGCCGGCAAATCCGGCCGACACAAAGGACAAAATCTTTGGTCCCGAATCTTCTGATAAATTTATCCGGATTGGCATAGTAAAAAAGCGGATCCACCCCGTTCGGGATTAAACGGGCCGGTGTCATCAGCTTATACTCTTTCTGTAGTAATTCCAGTTCGACCAGGCCGTTGGGGAGTAAAAGGTCAACCCCGTCCAAAATCTCCTGGCGTAATGCATTGGTCTTGCCCCACCAAGTCAGAAAATGATCCTTCCGTTCGTTGGTGATGTTGATCAGAAACTCCTTCGGATCCCAGTAGATTGGGGAAAGTACAATCGGAATTCCGTATTTCTTGGCCCTTTGGTAAAACTGGTAGGTTTCTTCGATCGGAATAATATTAAAGAGATGGACCAGGTCATAACCGGAGAAATCGGAAGTCGGTTGCGTCTTGATCTCCACTTCGATCCCAAGCTGCCGCAACGCCTCTCGCGTCTTGTTCATTTGCACACTATCGCCGGCCACCATGCGAAACACGGAAGAACGATTCTGCATCAAGACTCTCATCCCTTCACCTCCTTACCCTTTCTTGATTGCGGCGCGCAAGCCAGCAAATCGATGGTGATTTCACACCACACCCCTCCCTTTTCCCAGTTCCATTCAGTCAGCGGATAACAGTTCCACCCGCTGAGTACCGGAATCAACACCGGTACCGCACCATATTCCAGGGGTAAATTAGCCCAAAGCTCCTTCCTGATCTGATGATAGCGGGTAACCCCGTCTTTCCCCAAATAGGTTATTTCCCCCCGCACCTCCCCTTCCAACAGAAACAGCTCCTCTGTCTTGACCCGCCGAAACCCCCCTAAAAAAAAATGGGCTGTCGTAATCTCCCGCACCGCAAAAGGTAGTTTTTCTTCCCACTTCAAAACGGTCCTTTTCTCCACAGATGGCAGCGGTTTTTCCGCTTTTTCCGGTTCCCCGCCGAGGGCCACGGCCGGCAGCGCTTCCCTGGTTACCGTGAACCGGCCGTTCAGGAGGAGCTGTACTTTCCAATTTTCCCCCGTTTTCTCTTGCAGTTGCAACCGGAGGGCTTCCAGCCGCACATCGGCCCGGTCACCCGGGAGCGTCGACGGGGCCGCTTGAAACCAAGCCAAAACGGGACGGAACTCGACCACTTTTAGCCTGTGCTCCGTATTTCGGTACTGCCAGACAATCGTCGGTTGAGCCTTAAGAAAAACCCCACCCTCCTCTGCTCCTCCCGCCATTTCCCCGTCTCGCCACCATAACCGGTGGCTTGCTAGAAAATCGGGAGGGCGCTGGACGGGGATCTCTACATAATACTCAAAATCCTCTTCCGTAATGATTTTTTCCGCCAAAATCACAGCCGTCGGCACCGTATTTGTTGGTTTGGTCAATCTCGCCTTTTGCTTTTGCGCGGCGGTTAAAACGTATTCCACCTGGAGAAAAAGGGATAAATCTTCCCCGTTCAAAAATTGGATCTGCTCCCCTTTCACCCGCGAGAAATTGATTTTATACTTCGTCTCCGCTTCCGCCGCCCCGACCGCGCCGTCATTGACAGCCAACCAGTCTTTCCAGGGCAGATGGACCCGGTAACACTTTTCATGACCGGTACTGTTCACATAGTAAAGATCGAGGATAATCCGGCCCAGACATAAAAGCCCGTTTCGGACCTTGACCACCCGGCTCTGAACGGCGGATACGGTCATTTCCCCAATGATTTTCGCCTTCTCCGGCAGCTTAACTGAGGTTTGCCCGCTCCAAAGCCGGGCTTCCTGGTCCAAAAGGCGCCAGAGCAAAAAATCTTCTCCCTGCCCCTCCGGGGCCAGTAGGATCGGGAGCGTTTTCTCTTGGAATAAGCGCCAGTCAAGTTTAACCGCCAGCAGTACTTTGCCGGGTTCGACCACTTTTAAGGCCTGTACCTTCGCTGTACCGGTCAGGATGCTGTTGGCTGGAACCTTCCGCGGTAATAACACCGAAAGGGGCTCCTTTTTCCGGACGCCTTTTCCGGAAGCGAGTTGAAGCTCCCCGCGGAAATGGATGCCTTCGGGGGTAAGGAGGAAACTTTCTCCGGTCAACACTGCCTCCGTTGGTTCGTCGCCCGGCGTCAGGGCCGGCCAAAGGACAGTTTCCGTATGCAAGTAGCTCTCCGCGGCCATCAGTTGTTGCCCGCGGACCATTAAACTGTTTTCCGGTGGCGGCCAGACCACGGCCGACGGCTCCAGTTCCCACCCGGAGAAGCGTAGCCCAATTCCGTGTTCCAAAGCGGCCGTTCCTTTCTGGTCTTGGACCAAACAATAAAGGGTGGTTGCCGTCGCCTGCAGCGGTTGTCCGCGGATTAAAGCGGGGGGACGGGGATGATCCTTTTGGTATACAACCTTGTCCGTCCAAACCATCACCGTCCCGGCCGGGGTTACGTAACGAATCGTCCGTCCGATTTCGACGGTGATATGCACCGTACACCGTTCCCACCGGACCGCCAGGTCGGTGATGGATAGATCAATGCGGTGGACCTTCGTTCCGAACGGCCAAGGAATTTTCACGATCACTTTGCCGGTGCCCAGCCACCGCTTGACCATGAAATTTGCCCCTCCCGGTAAGCATTCACTTTATAATTTATATGTAAGGGCGGGACAAAAAAAAATACAGGCCTGTAAAAATCGAGGCCTGTATTCCGGGGGAAAAGTTGTTTAGAAGTAGTATGGGCCGTAGGGCGCGGCGACTTGCACCTGCAGTTGTTGGGACTCGGTCACCTTGATAAACAGCTCCACGACCACCTTCTGCCGGAGCGTGGTGGGATCCAGCAACTCGAAGAGGACCGTCTCGATCACCGGCTTAATCCGCACATCCATTCCCGGCACCGCTCCGGGAATATCCACAAACGTGCTGAAGGGTACATCTTCGCTCTGGTGGATCTCCAGATTATCTTCGTTGATAAAGAAGATCTGTTTGTGCACAATACCCTGGACAATCACTTTATCTTCGATCACTTCTGCCATTAACCGCTCAACTTTAGCCACGATCTCCCGGATCTTAATGGCCGGTTGGGAAAGGGTGGTTGTATTTTCCACCAGCAATTGTTTGGTATCTTCACCAACCACCGTATCCAGCTTCAGTAATGCACCGGGACCAAGGGCTACATTCATTTGGATGCTTTCCGTCACTTTCACGAAGAACTCAACCACAATCTTCTGGAGTAAAGTGTTTTGGTCCAATAATTCAAAGTGGATGAATTCGATTGTTGGTTCGACCACCACATCCATCCCCGCCGTCGCTCCGGGGATATCCAGGAAGGTGCTGAACTCCAAATCTTCGCCTTGGTGGTATTCGATATTGTCTAAACCGATAAAGAAAATCTGCTTGTGGATAATCCCTTGAATAATGACCTTATCGTCGATCACTTCAATTGTTAAGTCACGGATTTCGGCGGTAATATCGTCGATCTTCAGGGCCGGGACGTTAAGCGTAATGGTATCTTCGATCAGTTCCTGTTTGGTCCCTTCACCAATCACTTGGTCCAAACGGACCAACGGGCCGGTACCTTCCACCAAATTAAGCTGGTTGGACTCGGTAACCTTGACGAAAAACTCAACAACAACCTTCTGATGGAGTAGGGTTGGCCTGATTAAGGAGAACAGAATCGTCTCAATAACCGGTTGAACCTGGATATTCATACCCGGCTCGGTCCCGAAGATGTCGATAAAGGTGCTGAACGGGACGTCTTCCGACTGGTGATGGACGATATTATCCTCACCCACGAAGAAAATCTGTTTGTGGAGCACGCCTTGGATGATCACTTTATCCTGGATCAATTCAGTCGTCAAATTCCGGATCTCCGCCGTAATGTTTCGAATCTTGATCGTCGGTCGGTCTAGAGTAACATTTGTCTCAAGCAGCAGTTGCTTGGTGCCTTCGCCAATGACCACCTCTGCCCGCACCAAAGGATCCATTAACCTATCTCCTCCTTCCAATCTTTCTGCCGGAACCGCTTCCTCGGGGTCAAGTTGAACGCACATTGTTTCCGGTTTTTCCACCGCACCATCTTTTTTTTTTCGAACGAAAACCCTTGCCCCTTTCTCCTTTTCGTTGGGAAAACGGACGGATGGCGCCGCCAGGATTCCGGGATCGCCCTCACCTTCCTGCGCATGCTGGTCGATCTCTACGGGCTCTGCAGCCCTTGGTTGTTCTTCCGCTGCTGGCTGTTCTTCCACCCTTAACTCTGCTTCCGTTCTTAACGGCTCTTCCGTCCTCGGCGGTTCTCCCACCCTTAACTCTTTTTCGGTCCTTGGCGGTTGGTCCGCCCTTGGTTGTTCTTCCGCCCCTTTCTGGATCGTCAAGGACAACAGCTTTGTTTTCGGATCATCTTTTTCCTGATTAAACTCGGTTTGTTCGTTTCCATCGCTCTCCTTTTCTTGTGACTGCTGTCCATCGGGGACGGTACTTTGCGGCCATACTACTTCATCGTCCAGCATATTAATAGTAGTAGATAAAAGAAGCTTCTTCCCCCGGTTTTCTCCGGATACGCACGGCCTAATCGCAAGCGGCGCCGGCGCCGGAGAAGAAAAATCTTGGTCCGCTACTGTTGGGACGATGTCGTGGTCAGCCAAGACCAGATAACGACGGTGAAGGTGGAAAAACCAGAATGTGCAGAGGGCAATCAAAGCGGCAATCGCGAGAAAAGCGCCAATGACCAATACCAACTCCATGCTCATGCCCCCTTTAACCTCTCCCCGCGGATGGCTAATATAATATATGAACCACGCCTGGATTGTGCTCATTTCTTAAAAAGGAAAAATGGGCGAAAACGCCCATTTCCCCAAAGGTTTTACCACACCGATTATGCCCGCGCGGATAACAATGGAAGAGGGGTAAAGATCACGTCAGTCACTACTTCAATCGGTACCGGGTTCGGGTTTCCGTCATTAACCACATCCAGAAGGACAACGGCCTTTTCCACCCGCTCGATGCCGGGACCGGACACCTCGGTCACCACCGGAAATTCCCGGACTTCAACCCCGGTCGGGGTCTGAATCGGGGCCCGGACCAGAACCGTCTCCGTCACAATTCCCGGCCCGGTCACGGAGGTGACAACCTGGAAGGGCGGGGGTGCCGGGGTTTCCCCGGTCACTTCGGCATTCAAAACAATAATCTGACGGAGGAAGCGGCCATCGGGCGAGAGAGTAAAGGAGATGTTCTCAATCTCGACCGTCACGGTAAAGGGAGTATCCGGGGTAATGCCGGGAACATTCACCAGGATGGAGAAGGGAATCTGCTCCGTCACCGAACGCACAATCCCGTCTTCGCCGACGAAGAAGACCTGTTTATTGATGATCCCATCGACCAGGACCGCGCCGTCGAGGATCACCCGTGCCCGCAGATCGGTGATGACCCCTTGTACTTCCTTAATTTTTACCGCCGGTTGCGGCAGTTTGACGACATTCTCCACGATAATCTGCTGCTGACCGGTGACAATACCGGCTGGTGGAACCACAATTTCCACCACTACATTGCGGACAATCGGGACCGGAATCCGTTCCCGCCGTTCAACCAGGATTTGCCGGAGTCCTTCCCCGATCACCTGCTCCAATTTGAAGAGGGCGAAATCACCGGTCACCAGCGGAACTTGAATCGTCTCCGTCACCACCGCATCAAAGAAGACAATTACTTTCTGCCGGACAGTGGTTTCGGTTTCCAAGTTAAAGAGGATCGTTTCAATCCGGGGCCGGATCGTGACGTTCAACCCGGGCAAAGCACCGGGCACGTCGATGAAAAGACTGAAGCGCAGATCTTCCGCTTGATGGTATTCGATATTGTCCGTGCCGATGTAAAAGATTTGCTTATGGATCACACCCTGGATAATCACTTTATCCGGAATCACTTCCGCGACCAAATTCCGGATCTCACCGACAATCTCCCGTACCTTGAGGGCGGGACGTTCCAAAACAAGGACCGACTCGTTTAAAATCTGCTTTTGTCCTTCCCCAACCACCTGCTGGACTTTGTACAGGGGTCCGGTCCCGAGGGCGACCCGCTCCTGGATTGCTTCGGTTGCTTTGACGAAAACCTCGACGACTACCTTCTGCCTTAATTCCGTACTGGACAATAACTCAAAGAAAATCCCCTCGATTCTGGGGTGAACCTGAAGATCGACCCCCGGACTTACCCCGGGTAGATCCAGGAATAAACTGAAGGGTACATCTTCGGCTTGGTGACGGGCGTTATTTTCCAGGTCCACGAAGAAGATCTGTTTATGGATCACGCCTTGGATGATCACCTTGTCGGGGATGACTTCGGTCTCCAGATCGCGAATTTCACCGCGAATCTCATCTACTTTCAGGGCTGGAACGGCCAGCGTCAACAGACTCTCAACAAGCTCCTGTTTAACTCCCTCGCCGATCACCCGCGGTAAAAGCAGTAAAGGACCGGTTCCCAGGGCCAGGCCAACTTGGACAAACTGGGTGACTTTGACAAAAATCTCAAGAATGATCTTTTGCTGGACAAAGAAACCGTCATCGGTCAAATGGAATAAGATTTTCTCAATCCTGGGGAGCACCTGGACATTCATCCCTGGTTCCGCACCGGGGATATCAATAAAGGTGCTGAAAGAGACGTCTTCAGAGAAGTGACGGACAATATTGTCAAGGCCTACAAAGAAGATCTGTTTATGGACGATGCCTTGGACGATGACTTTGTCTTTAATCACTTCGGCCGTGACATTGCGCACTTCACCGGTGATATTGCGGACCTTCAGGGCCGGGCTCGGCAACTGGGTGGGACGAACCACCGGTTGTACCCGGGCCACCCGCTCCCCAACCGTCACCTCCGCCCCTTTCAACTGTTGGACGACCCCTTGGTCCCTGGGGATTTCCGCCCGTGCTTGCGCATCGTTCACCCGAATCCGGGTTACCTGCGGGTTAAATTCCTCCGCCCAGGACGGTACCACCGGTTCGGTTGGGACTTTAAACTGAACCCGGTCGGGCATTACCAAGGTCGTATCCGTTTCCGGCTCAAACGGAAAAGAGCCGGCCAGTCCTGCCTCGGTTGCCTTTTCATCACCACTATGCTCGCCCCGACTACCCTCCTGGCGATCGGTTTTTTCTTCACCCTCTTCCTCGCTACCGGTTCGCTTTGCTTCGTGTTCGGCTCCGACCGTCTCTTTTTCCTGGCCACCACCGGACATTGTTTCCCGTTCTTCCTCTGCTGCGGGCCCGGTCGCCTCCGGACCGGTCTTCTTGCTGCGCGTGGCCTTTTTCTTCTTTTTCCCTTTTGCCGCTTGCTCAACTACCTGCTCTTCTTCCGTTGTCTGCGTCAATTCTTGTTTTTCTTCTTCCCGGTTGACTTCATAATCCATTATCTCTTCGGCCTCCTTTCTCCGACCAACTCCCCGTCCACGGGGAAAACCGCACCGTTCCTAAACCAAAGTTTAGGACTAGTACAGTATATGCTGGTCCGCAGAAAGGTGCTTACCGTGGCGGAAAAAAGTAAAACAAGCCACAAGAAAAAATCCGCCTCCGACGAACGGCGCCCCAAAAGTCAGACCCCTTTCACGCAAAGGGAATAGGAACGGGACGCTGTTCATCATGGCGGCAGACTATACAGTAGGCTATGGCCGACGCGGTTGATCTCCGTTTTCCCTTTAAAGCTGCTCCTGGACCAGCCGGGCTTCCGGCTCGAAAAGCACGTCCGGTCCTTCCCATTCAACGTTTCGTTCCTGGAGCCATTTCCCCAGCCGCCCGGGCGAACAGCCGATGATTTCAAAGAACAGCTCCAGCGCTTGTCTGGTTCCCTCCTGTTCCGGGTTGCGCTCCTTTGTATTTATTAAGCGGTTTCTTTTATAGGTTTTTAAAGCATAAACGCACGCCTTTTCCACACCGGAATTTTCAACCAGCTGGATCAGTCTGGTGTACTCCTTCCGGCGGGCTTCGGCGTGCGTTCTCCAGAAAGACGGGTCGTTCGTCCGTTCACTGGCGAGAAGGTCTTGCTTGGCCAGACTTTTAAAGCGTTTCAAAGCCCGGATCAGATCTTCTCCTTCCACTTGGCACATGGGCGGATCCCCCCCCTTATTTTAATTTGTCAGCTCCTTCGGACTTTTCTCCTTCCCTCCTTTCTCCTATTCTCGCTCTGGTGTCGTCAGATCGAAGACATAATAGGCTTGGTTGTCGAACTCCATCCGGTAGCAGGAGCAAGGGAAGCCGTTCTGCTTGAAAACGCCAATCAGCTCGGCCTCCCCGGCTAAAATCTTCTCCCGGATTACTTGGTCGGTTAACTCCCTTCGTTCAGCATCAGGATCTTTCTTTCTCACGGGAAAAGGGATAATCTCTCCCACTACTTCTTCCTCCCTTTTTCAACAGCCCCGAGTTAATTCCATTTTACGCTGTAGACTCCCGGCAATAAACTTATTTCTTCAATTATTTTTTCCTTATCAATATTATGTCCTCTGATCTGAAGATAAATATGGGCGATTTTGTTATCGCTATCAATTTTCATCTGAATTTTTTTAATACTGATCCCATGGTCGGTAAAGATTTGCGTAAAAGCAGACAACGTCCCTGGTTGATCCGCCACTTCCGCCCGGACGCGGACCGCGGAAAAAGCTTTGAATTTTTGCTCAAGATCATCCAAGAGCACCAGCACCAAGAAGGCAACAATGGTGGTGACCACCGCCGCCAAATAAAAACCGGTTCCGCAGGCCAAACCGATCCCCGCAACCACCCAAAGGCTGGCCGCCGTCGTCAAGCCCCGGATGCTGGTCCCGTCCCGCAAAATTGTTCCGGCCCCCAGAAAACCAATCCCACTAACCACCTGGGCAGCCAACCGGGCCGGATCCCACTCGGCCATCCCCGGAAAACCATAGATTGAAATGAGCATCATGAGGCAGGAACCCAGGGCAACTAAAATGTGGGTCCGTAAGCCGGCCGGACGACCGTGTTTTTCCCGCTCCCAACCAATAATCGAACCGAGGAGCGTAGCCACCGTCAAACGAACTAAAATTTCAAAGTTAATTGTAACCCTCCCCTTTCCACACTTAATCTATACAAAATGACCACGGGGTAAAATTCCGCTTCTTTTGGTCTGACGATATTCCCGGATATTAATTCTTTAAACACAAACAGCCGCCTTGGCGGCAGCTGTTTTTTTTTACGTCTTTAGAATTTAGTTAAATTCATTGACCCGCAATGGGGGCAACGTTCCGCATCCCAGTCCACCGTATCATGGCACCGCAGACACTCGCGCTTGACCGATTGACGGCAATAGGGACAGAAAGCCAATACATTATGGATCTTTTTACCGCAGTGGGGACACTTCAATAGATCCCCTTTGGGCCGTGTGAGCCGGTACAGAACTAAAATAAGGAGCAAAGTCATGATGGAACCGGTAAAACCGGCGGTAAAGACGGCAATTATGGGAGTAAAAGTCCACATAAACCAGGTGTAATCCCGGGCGCGCGCATCCCGATAGAGCACAAACATTAACCCCCCAGTCAGCACCAGTTTTATGATAAACAGCACAATTGCAGTGGTATCCATAAAATCACTCCCTCTAGTCAAGTGTTTTATATATTCCCGTTTTACCTACCGTTTCCTGCCTCAAGAATCAATTTTTAACTGCTTCAAGATGGAAGCCAAGGCGATCTTGGCGTGGAGATAGGAAAGGCTGCCCTGAAAATAGAGGCTATACGGAGGTCTGAACGGAGCATCGGCCGTTAACTCACTGGTAGACCCATTAATAAAGGTTCCGGCGGCCATCACCACCCGATCCTGGTAACCAGGCATCGCGGCGGGCTCCGGAGTCAAATAACTGTCCACCGGCGAGATCGCTTGAATACTCCGGCAGACCGCCAGGAGCCGTTCGGGGGTGCCAAAGTCGATCCGTTGAATCACATCCGTCCGCGGTTCCGTCGCCGTCGGGGCCACCGTAAACCCCAGCTCGGCAAAGACCCAGGCAAACAGGGCGGCCGCCTTTAACATCTCATAGACGCGGTGGGGAGCATCAAAAAGTCCCTGGAAAAACAGCCGGAGATTCATCAACGACGGGCCAACCTCCCCACCCAGCCCGGGAGCGTAGAGCCGTGCAGCAACCAGGTCAATCAGTTCTTTTTTCCCCGCCAGATAACCGCCGGAGGGGACCCAACCGCCCCCCGGGTTTTTAATCAAAGACCCGGCGATCAGGTCTGCGCCCACCGCCAAAGGTTCTTCCTTCTCCACAAATTCACCGTAACAATTGTCCACAAAAATAATGGGCGCCTTGGGCAACTGGCGTAACGCCGCAAAGACAGGTGCCAGTTGCTTTATCATAAAGGAACGCCGGTTTTCGTAACCGCAGGACCGTTGGAAAGCCACCATCCGGGTCCGGTCGGTCAGGGCACCGAGCAAGCGTTCCTGGTCGATCTGTCCTTCCGGTAAAAGTGGGATTACCTTGATCTTAACCCCGTATTCCTGGAGATTGCCGGGAACGTTTCCTTCCAGTCCACAGACGGTGCGTAGGGTGGCGTAGGGCAGACCGGTGGCAAAAACCAATTCGTCCCCGGGGCGCAGGAGGCCGGAAAGACCAAGGTTGATGGCGTGGGTTCCGGAGACGATCTGCTGGCGGACCAAAGCCGCCTCCGCCCCGAAGGCGCGGGCAAAGACCCGTTCCAGCGTTTCCCGGCCAACGTCACCATAACCGTATCCGGTTGAGGTGGTAAAATGATGGGCACCAACCTTCTCGGCTTTGAAGGCCGCCAGCACCTTCTCCTGGTTGTAGAGGGCGAGCTCTTCAAAACGGGCAAAAACCGGGGCCAGACTTTCTTCTGCTTGTTTAATGAGGGCTAATCCTGATGTTTTGGTAATCGACAAAGAAGCGTGCCTCCTTTACTCCATCCACACAACATTAAAAAAAGGGCAGGCTATGCCACCCCTTTTTCCTTTTTTTCAAAACTCGTTAGAATCCGGAATTTACGCTAACTCCTCGTCCTTCGGATCGCCACTAAACTCACGTAACGGCCGGGACGGAATAATCGTTGAAATCGCGTGTTTATAGATGAGTTCCGGTTTTCCCTCGCTGTCCATGATCAAGGTAAAGTTGTCAAATCCCTTGATCAAACCCCGGACTTGAAAACCATTCACCAGGTAAACAGTGACCGGAACACTCTCTTTCCGTACCTGGTTTAAAAATCCATCCTGTAAATTGATGACGGGCTTAGTCATAACATTTCACCTCCATAATACAACAACAAACCCTTCTCCTGAAAAAAAGAATACTAGTTAAATCTATTCGACAAACAGTTAATTCTCCCTTCTAAAAATGCCAAGATCTTTTGGTAAGTTTTCTCCTCTTCCCCCGCCCGCAGGAGAAACCACTTCTCCACCGGTTCCCGGCGAAACCAGGTTTCTTGCCGCTTGGCATAATGGCGTGTTCTTTTCTTGAGCAGCTCGACGGCCTCGGCCAAGGAAGTACGCCCTTGCACCACCGGGATCAGTTCTTTATAACCCAAGCCCTGCATCGACTGTAAATCGGGGCCGTAACCCTGCGCCAAAAGGGAGGCTACTTCCTCAACCAAACCGGCGGCGATCATCCGGTCGACGCGGCGGTTAATCCGGTCGTACAGCTCGGCTCGTTCGCGGTGCAGACCAATGTATACAACATCGCGCGGAAGGGTGCGGCGCTCCGCCTGTTGTTGGGCGGAAAAGGGCCGTCCCGTGGCCAGAATCACTTCCAAAGCGCGCAGGGTTCGTTTCAGATCGTTGGGATGAATCTTCCGGGCCGCTTCCGGGTCCAGTGCTTGCAGCCGGCGGTAGACCGCTTCATGGCCGCGGCTTTCCGCTTCCTGTTTAAGCGCCGCCCGCAACTGCGGATCAGGGGGCGGGACCGGGAAAATAAAGCCTTGGGTGACCGCCCGGATGTAGAGCCCGGTTCCCCCGGTGAGCAGCGGGAGGATCCCTTCCTTCGCCAAACGGCTCCTAACCTGGTTGTAGTGTTCCTGGTAATCAACGACGGTAAACGGCTGGTCAGGAGGGACCAGATCGATTAAGTGGTGGGGAACACCCTTCCGCTCCTCAAGCGTGGGCTTGGCGGTCCCAATATCCATGCCCTGGTAAATCTGCATTGAATCGGCGGAAATGATCTGGGCTCCAAAGTGTAAAGCCAGATTGACAGCCAGTTCCGTCTTGCCAACGGCGGTTGGACCGACCAGCACAATCAGCGGTCCCATTTTTCTACCTCCGCTTAAACATCTTCTCCAACTCTGCTCTAGTGATCGCCACCATTGTCGGTCGCCCGTGGGGACAGGTCTGCGGCACTTTGGCCTGGCGCAGGTTCCGGATCAAAGCCGTTGCTTCCTGCAGTGAAAGCCGTTCTCCGGCTTTAACCGCCTGCCGGCAAGCCATCAATCTTAACAAACGCTCCTGCGGGTCAACTTGCCGCCCCTCGCCGCCCGCGCCCAGTTCATTAAGGAGACTAAGAAACAGGTCTTCAGCCTCTGCCGCCGAAAAATCCTGGGGCCCCGCCCGAAGAATAAGCGCTTCCCCGCCGAAGGCCTCAAATTCCCAACCGATCGCCCGGAGCAGATCCCCGGCTTCGTGAATCGTTTGCATCTGGGCCGGGGTCAGCTCGACCGTCAGCGGCGCCAAAAAATACTGCATATTCACCCGCGAACCCGAGCGCAGGCGGTCATAGAGAATACGCTCGTGGGCGGCATGCTGGTCCACCAGCACTAAAGCGTCGTTCTCCTCCCACAGGAGATAGGTATCAAAGAGGGAAAAGACCCGGAGACCGTCCACTTCCGGCGGGGCGGCCGGCGCCGGGTTCCCCGTTCCGGTCGAAGGCGCGGCGGCGGTCGATGCCGCAGTCCCCGTTTCAGCCGAAGGCGCCGCGGCCGGCGGCACTGCCGAAAAGGGCGCGGTGCTCTCCTTAACGTTAGTCACGAAAGGAGCCGCCTGGGTGCGCTCAATCCGGGTTGCCGCCGCTTCCTCCCCCTTGGCTTCGAACAAACTGGCGGGCATCGCCGGCTGTTTCCGGCCGATCACCGTGGCCGGCTTGTACTGCGGTCGCCATTGGGTGGTGAGCACATTTGCCTCCAAAGCCCCACGGATAATGTGGAGGATGCCACGGAAGATCTCGTTTTCGTCCCGGAATTTAACCTCCATCTTCGTCGGGTGGACATTGATATCCACCAGTTCCGGCGGTAACTCCAGATTGAGTAATAAAAAGGGAAAACGGGCCACCGGTAACAAGGTATCGTAAGCGCGTTCGGCGGCGGCCGCCACCAAACGGGAACGGAACAACCGGCGGTTTAAAAAGAAATACTGTTGTCCCCGGTTCCCCCGGGCGACATTGGGACGGCCCAAAAATCCGGTGATCTTGAGCGGTCCGTAACAGCCGTCCACCGGAAAGAGCTCCTGACAAATATTGGGGCTGAAGATCTGGGCCAAAGTTTGTTCATAATCGCCCGTCCCCAGGGTATGGACCAGCTTCATCTCGTGGTGGAGCAGGCGAAAGGAGATCTCCGGATACCCCAGGGCCATACTGGTGACTATCTCTTTCACCTGCGCCACTTCCGAGGGAATACTGCGCATAAACTTCAACCGGGCCGGCGTGTTAAAAAAAAAGATTCTCCACACTGATATTGGTTCCCCGCGGGGCCCCGACCGGTTCCACCGCCTGGACCACCCCGCCTTCCACCCGAACCCTTGTCCCCGGAACCGCCGGATCTACCGCCGTCTGTAAAGTCAGGCGGGATACCGCGGCGATACTGGCCAGCGCTTCCCCGCGAAACCCCAAGGTACTGCTGTGTTGCAAATCTTCGAACTTCCTGATTTTACTGGTCGCATGGCGCTCCACCGCCAGCAGGGCATCTTCCCGGTCCATCCCCGCGCCGTCATCCACCACCTGGATCTTCTGCCGGCCGCCGTTGGTCAAATAGATCTCAATCTTTTTCGCACCGGCATCGATCGCGTTCTCCACCAGTTCCTTCACGACGGACGACGGTCTTTCCACCACTTCACCGGCGGCAATTTGGTTGATGGTCATTTCATCAAGGTGAATGATCTTCCCCATCTTTACTCCCTCTTCTGCTTCAGGCTTCTTTTTTCTGTTTCAACCGCTGCTGCCACTGGAAGAGCAGTTTGAGCGCCTCCAGGGGCGAGATATTGTTCAAATCAAGCTGACGGAGCTCATCATAGATATGGGCTTCGTCAACCGTAAATAGCGTTAGTTGCATGGGTTTGGTCGGTAGCGCCACGGTTTGGGACCGTTCCTTTAACCCTTTCGCCTCAAGTTCGGCCAAGATCTCCGCCGCCCGCGCCAAAACCACTTCCGGGATCCCGGCCAAGCGCGCCACTTCAATCCCGTAGCTCCGATCACTGGCCCCGGGCAGGATCTTATGGAGAAAGATCACCCCGTCGCCTTCCTTTGCCACCGCCACATTCAGGTTCTCCACCCCGTCCAACCGAGCGGCTAAAGTGGTCAACTCGTGATAATGGGTGGCAAAAAGGGTGCGCGCCCCCATCTGCCGTGGATTCCAAAGGTATTCCAGGACCCCCCAGGCAATGCTTAACCCGTCAAAAGTGCTGGTCCCCCGGCCGATTTCGTCCAGGATCAACAGGCTGTCCGCGGTGGCATGGTGCAGGATGTTCGCCAGTTCGCTCATCTCCACCATAAAGGTGCTCTGCCCGCCGGCCAGATTATCGGCGGCGCCTACCCGCGTAAAGATCCGGTCCACTAAACCGATCCGGGCATAGCTGGCCGGCACGAAGGAACCAATCTGCGCCATAAGAACGATCAAAGCCACCTGCCGCATATAGGTAGATTTTCCGGCCATGTTCGGCCCGGTGATAATCTGCAGGCGGTGCTGGTCGTCATCGAGCAGGGTATCGTTCGGCACAAACTGACCGGGGGGTAAGACCCGTTCCACCACCGGATGGCGGCCTTCCCGGATCAAGATCTTCTTATCTTCATGGATCTCGGGGCGGACATAATGGTTCTGCACCGCCGTCTCGGCCAACGCAGCGTAAACATCCAACTGGGCCAGGATCTCGGCCAACCGTTTCAACTCCGGCAGCCGCGCGAGGACCTGCCCGCGCAGGTCTAAAAAGAGCTGGTACTCCAAGGCCGCCCGTTTTTCCTCCGCCCCCAGGATCAACTCTTCATACTTCTTTAATTCCGGGGTGACGTAGCGTTCCGCGTTGGCCAGGGTCTGTTTGCGGATATAATCCGCGGGCACCAGGGCCAAATTCGCTTTCGTCACCTCCAGGTAATAACCGAAAACTTGGTTGTAGCCGACCTTTAAGGATTTAATCCCCGTCCGCTCCCGCTCCGCTTGCTCGAGGCCGGCAATCCACTGTTTCCCTTCGCGTGTCGCGCGGATGAGCGTATCCAATTCCTGGTTATAGCCTTCCCGGAAGATATTCCCTTCCGTCACACTGACCGGCGGATCTTCCCGCAGCGCCGTGGTCAACAACGCCGTCAAATCCGGCAAGGGGTTAATCTCCGCCGCCAGCGCGGCCACCGGACCCAGCTCTTCATGCTGAAGCGCCTGGCGGATCTCGGGCAGGAGAGCCAGGGTTGTCCTGAGCGCCAACAAATCCCGGGGGTTCACCGTTTGGCAGGCCAGTTTGGCCAAAAGACGCTGAAGGTCACAGGTCCGCCGGAGTAAACCCCGGGTGGTCTGCCGGATCCCATGTTGATGAAAGAAACCGTCCACTTTCGCCAACCGGTCTTCAATCTCCGCCCGGCGGCGAAGCGGCTGCTCCAGCCATTTTTTGAGCAGCCTCCCCCCCGCCGCTGTCACCGTCCGGTCCAGCACCCAAAGCAAAGAACCCTGGGTTTTATGGTCCCGCAGCGTCGTTACCAATTCCAGATTGCGCCGGGTGTACTGGTCCAGATGCATGAAATCGCCGAGATGATAAGTACGGAGGGAGAGGATATGTTCGAGCTGGCTTTTTTGGGTTTCATAAAAATAGGCCAAAACAGCGCCGGCGGCACCAACGGCCGCCTTCAACTCCTGACAACCATAACCCTCCAAAGAAACAACCTGAAAGTGGGAAAGGAGCCGCTCCTGCGCCCTTGCCCACTGGAAATCATGGGGCGGCCGGGGAGTAAATAAAACGTTAATCCGCTGTTTAAGTACGGACCAGATGGCAAGCTGGTCCTCGGCCACTAAAATCTCCTTTGGCTGCCAATGGCAAAGCTCATCAAGGAGCAGGGCTTCATCCGCTGCAAACTGGGTCACCATAAAGTCCCCGGTGGAAAGATCGGCCACGGCCAAACCGTATTCGGCTTCCCTCTGCACCAAAGCCACCAAATAGTTGTTGACCTTTTCTTCCAGGTATTGCTCGTCAATCAAGGTACCGGGGGTAATGACCCGGACAACTTCCCGTTTGACCAGGCCCTTCGCCTTTTTCGGATCCTCCACCTGTTCACAGATGGCCACCTTAAAACCCTTGGCGAGCAGGCGGGCGATGTAACTGGTGGCGGCATGGTAAGGGATTCCGCACATCGGGATCCGCTTGCCCTTCCCCGCCTCCCGGGAAGTAAGGACAATTTCCAAGACTTCCGCGGCTTTTTCGGCATCCTCCAGAAACATCTCATAAAAATCGCCGAGACGAAAAAGGAGGATGGCATCAGCGTACTCCTGCTTAATCCGTTTATACTGCTTCAGCATGGGAGTATCCTGAACCAAATCAGAACACCTCCCGATCGACGACTTCCCCTTGTAAGGTGTAGGTTAAGCCCTTCTTGATTTTAACTTTGATCTCCGTCCCGATCAGGTCCGGACCGGAGGACGGCGGGGTAAAAAGCACCAGTTTATTACCACGGGTCCGCCCGCAAAAGATCTCCTTCCGCTTCGGGCTGGGACCTTCCACCAGAATTGTTTCGACCTTTCCCTCCAGGCGCTGGTTGGCCGCTTTGGCCTGCTTATTCACCACCTCGATCAACCGGTACAGGCGATCCATCTTTTCTTCCTCCGGTACCTGGTTCTCCATCTTGGCGGCCTGGGTACCGACTCGTGGCGAATAGGCAAAGGTAAAGGCGGCATCAAAGCCTACTTTTTCCACCATCTCCAGGGTGTCCTGGAAGTCCGCCTCTTCCTCCCCGGGAAAACCGACAATCAGGTCGGTGGTGAGCGCCAAATCGGGAATCCGGGTGCGTAACTTGTCCACCAGCCGTAAATAGTCATCCCGGGTGTATTTCCGGTTCATCATCCGCAAAATTTTATCGCTCCCGGCTTGAAGCGGCAGGTGAAGATGCTCGCAGACCTTTTCCGCCTCCGCCATCTGCCGGATTAGTTTATCTGAAAGGTCCTTGGGATGGGAGGTTTGGAACCGGATGCGGGTAATCCCTTCGACCTGATTGATCAGGCCTAAAAGATCGGCAAAATCCGTCCGCTCGGCCGCGGGAAAATCCAACCCGTAACTGTTGACGTTTTGCCCAAGGAGGGTAACCTCTTTGATCCCTTCGGCCGCCAGACGGCGGACCTCGGCCAGGATCTTCTCCGGACGACGGCTTTTTTCCCGGCCGCGAACATAAGGAACAATACAATATGTACAAAAATTATTACACCCGTAAATCACCGTGACCCAGGCACGGAAGGAACTTTCCCTGGTCACCGGGAGATCTTCTTGGATCTCGCCGTCCCCCGGCACCTCCAGGATCCGGCTACCGGTCTCCCTGATCCGCATGATTAGATCCGGAAGCTGGTGGAGGTTGAAGGCCCCAAAAAGCAGATCAATATGGGGGTGATACTCCGCAATCTTTTCCCGCACCGAAGGAAGCTGCGCCATACAACCGCCCACTCCGATAATCAGCTCCGGATTCTTTTGTTTTAAGGGTTTTAAATTACCAAGATGCCCGTATAAACGGTTCTCGGCATTTTCACGGACACAACAAGTAATCAAGAGAATCACATCGGCCTCTTCCGCTGTGTCCGCTTTCGTAAAACCCATTTTCTCCAGAATTCCGGCAGTTTTTTCCGCATCATGAAAGTTCATCTGGCACCCAAATATTTCCAGATGGTATTTTTGATTCCAGCAGTTTTCCAACATAATCACCCTTATTATAGGATAACGCAAAAAGAAACTTTTAGCAATTGTCTTTGGTAGCGGCGCATATAAAAAAGGCCGTTTCCGGCCTTACTGTAACCTATTGTTTGGCATCCTCCCGTTCCTGTTTGAGCGCTTCCTTCCCTTTCTCGACGAGCTTCTTTACCATATTACCGCCGATTTTTCCCGCTTCGCGCACCGACAGCTCGTCACCGCCTTGCGCGAGATCATCATCCAAACCAAAAAGATCAGCCACTTCCCATTTCAGGTTCTCCAACTCACTTTTTCTTTTATTGGGAGGCCGTTTCCGCTTGGCCACCGTGCCACCTCCAAATGTCTCCGGCAAGTCCGGGTTTTCGTCGTTCTTAGGTTACCCAAACCCGCTACAAAAAATAAATTCCATAAAAAAACCGGCGTGGCCGGTTTTAGAAGTATTTCTTGGAATCCAGATACTCCTGGACGATCTGGAGGGCTTCCCCAAAACGTTGGAAATGGACAATCTCCCTTTCCCGTAAAAACTTAAGCGTATCATTTAAGTCCGGATCATCGGAGAGGTTAATTAGCCAATCATAGGTCGCCCGGGCTTTCTCCTCCGCCGCCATATCTTCATGGAGATCGGCGATGGGATCGCCTTTCGATTGGATGTAAGCTGCCGTCCACGGCACCCCTTCCCCATTAACGTAATAGAGTCCCCGGTCATGATCCGCATAGTAAGCGCCCAAATCGGCGGCTTTAATCTCTTCGATGGATGCCCGGTCCATCAGTTTATACACCAAAGTTCCGATTATTTCCAGATGGGCCAGCTCTTCCGTGCCGATATCCGTTAAGATCCCTTTGGCTTGGGGGGTGGGCATATGGTAGCGTTGGGTCAGATAACGCATCGAAGCGGCCAATTCTCCATCAGGCCCACCATACTGGGTGATCAGGTATTTCGCCATTTTCACATTAGCCCGCCCAACCTTAGCCGGATACTGTAACTTTTTTTCATATATCCACATTTATGATTACCCCCTATTCGTAACAGATTTCCCAGGGCCAGGGCTCATTGATCCATTGCCAGGGATAAGCACTTGGTTCCTGCCAGGTCAAAGGGCCGTAACGGTCCTGATACTGTCGTTTAAGCACTGATAATTGCTGAACAAGGGAATTGTATTCCATCAACGCCCGCTGGTCGGTCGGGTGCGTATCCAGATAAAGATGGAATTCCAAGACCGCAAACTCAAGCGCCATTAACTCTTTAAGCATAGACAGCTGTTCCCGATCCATCGTGTAAGCTCCTTTCACCTTTTATCTTTTCGGTATGGAAAGTATAGCTCGGGGAAGATTGTTCCCTTCAGCAAACCCTCCATAGGCTCCCAGCGTTTGGAGAAGATTTGGAATGGAACATATGCCCTAGCCAAACGCATATGGTCATTGGATGTGTACATCTGCACAATCCCTCCTTTGTGTACTCCAGAACAAGCGCCAACTGTGGTTTTGGATTACTATATCCTATTCCTGACCGCGGTTAATGGCACCCCTTGTACCAGGAAAATGCCCGTGTCCTACGAACCGTCCCGGTCGTCCCGAATAATACAGAAATGCCTTTGTCTGTAACAGACAAAGGCATTTGGTCAACCCGTAATTTAAACAGTTTTATCGGGAGATTAAGGCGAATTTATGGGAAGGATTTCCAGCTTAAATGGATAACTAATATGTTTGTGTGTGGCAAACAGGATTTTTACGCTTCTTTTTGGGGCCCATAACAACAAGATACTTCTCAAGCCTTTGGGGCTCATCACGCTCGTCCACCCGGGCTCCCGCCGGCAAATGAAAATTCGTCGCCAGGTGGACGACCGACCCCAAAGGCGGACAGTAACAGGTCTTGGCCGTAGGAACCTATGGTTCCGCTTCCATGACCGATTAATATTTTCTTAGGGGAGAGGTGATCCCAAGTGTCCCGTTCCCGTTACAAGCACCGCCATTATCAATACGCGCTGGATTTGGTCCCCAGCACAATTACCCATCTCAACGCCAGGGTTAAACTGAACGAATTTGACGAGCTTTGGGTAAAGACCTTCTTTGCCGATCTGAACCGTTCAAAGAAAGATCCGTTCTGGGTCACCATCGCCAACGGGGATTTTATCTAGTCCGGCAATAAAAGGTTTTCCAGTGAGCGACCACCCAGAACCTTGTTTAAATAGATGGACAGAAGGGTAAAACGGTCGGTAAAAAGCAGAATCCCAACAACGATCAGGAGTAAGCCGGAGAGGAATGTAATTATCGCGGTATAGCGACTTATTTTTTTTGACCAAAGATAGAACCGGCGGTAGGCCAGTGCCATTAAGAAAAAGGGTGTCGCCAACCCCAGCGCGTAAACGAAGAGCAGTAGGACACCGGTGGTGATCTGCCCCGCACTCCCGGCCAGCGTCAAAATCATCCCGAGGATCGGCCCGACGCAGGGTGTCCACCCAAAAGCAAAAGTGATCCCCGCCAGCAACCAACCGGCAACCCCGGCCAGCGGTTTCTTCAGCTGAAAGCGGTATTCCTGTTGCAAAGGGAAGAAACGAAAGATTCCCCATTGCCACAGCCCCAGAAGAATGAGGAGCCCGCCGCCGACTTTAAGAAAGGCCACCCGTAACCCGGAAAGGTACTGCCCCAGAGCCGAAAAGGCCGCCCCCAACAACACAAAGACCAGGGAGAAGCCGAGGATAAAAGTGGCCGCCGCTTTCACCATCAACCGCTGATCATGCTTCTCATCGGTTGGAAGGGCTCCGGTTAACACGGCCAGGTAACCGGGGGCCATGGCCAGAACACACGGGGAGAAAAAGGAGAGTAAGCCCGCTATAAACGAAAGGAAAAAACCTGGGGTCTCCATAGCTGGTCCTCCTTTTATTATTTCTTTTGGCCTGCTCCGTTACGGCAGATAACGTTCAAGCCTGGTCTGTAGTTGTCCGTAACTGAGCGCCCCGACAAAGATCTCGTGAATACGTCCGTCGCGGTTGATAAAGACCGTCGTGGGTATCCCCCGGACCTGGTATTTGGCCGCAGCATCTTCCTTGACGTCCCGGAGAATCGGAAACTCCATCCCCGCCGCCGCCACGAAGTCCTGCAGTTGCTCCAGGGTACTGTTTTCCCATACGTTCACCGCCAAAATTTCCAAACCCCGCGCCCGGTATTCCCGGTAGATACGGACAAATTCAGGGATCTCTATTCGGCACGGCGGGCACCAAGTCGCCCAGAAATTAACCATTGTCAGTTGGTTTTTCCGGTAAATATCCTTTAATTCCACCATTTCCCCGGAGAGGTTTTCCAACTGGAAATTGGGGGCTAGTGCGCCTACCCGCGCCACTTCCCCTTCTTTTTTCCCACCCAGACTGAAACCAAAGCCCACCAGGAGGAGAGCCACCACCAGCAAACCCGCAATGAACAGACCTTTTTTCCGCATTAACCATAACCTCCCTTATATACGGTACTGGGTATACTATATATCAAATCAAATCCTTTGTCAATCTTTCCTTACAGGCACTCAAGGCCAGCTGAAATCATATCTATAACCCGGGAGGGGATAAAATTGAAAACAGGCCGCATCCGTCATTTTTTCGCCGGTGGAAATACCGGCGTTGGTTTCTATTCGTTTTATGATCAAGTAGTCGGTCCCGAGCCGTACCGTCGTTATATTCTAAAAGGTGGCCCGGGTACAGGGAAGTCAACTTTCATGAAGCAAATTGGCGAGGAACTGCTGACGCGCGGTTTTGACCTTGAGTATCTTCATTGTTCATCGGATCATAATTCCCTTGATGGACTGCTGATTCCTGCTTTAAAAACCGCTTTTCTTGATGGTACTGCGCCCCATACCATCGATCCGGTCTATCCGGGGGCGGTCGATGAAATTATCGACCTCGGTGCCTTCTGGAACCTTAAATCCTTAAAAGCAAAACAAAGCCCGATCATGGAAACCGGGAAAAAAAAGAAAGCCTGTTTCGAACGGGCTTATGTTTATTTAAATGCCGCCCTCGGTATTTACCGGCATTGGCGGAAAACCAACTATTCCCGTTTAGACCAGCAGGCTTGGTTGACGGCGCTGTATGAAATAAAGGCAGACCTCTTGTCCAACTGTCAACCAACAGGGCAAAAAGGACACCTTCGTCACCTTTTTGCCAGTGCCATTACCGCCGATGGCCCCGTTCATTTTTTAGAATCCCTTGGCAGTGCGGCAACACGCTTATATATCCTGGACGGGCCGCCGGGGACGGGCCGGGACGAAATCTTAAAGCGCCTGGTCACGGCCGCGGTTGACCTTGGCCTCGATGTTGAAGTTTTCCACTGCGCCCTTGATCCGACCAAATACGATCACCTGTGGCTCCCGGACTTGAAGACCGCCGTCTTCACCTCGACTTGGCCCCATCAATACAGGCCCAATGACGACCGCCGGTGCCGTTATATCGCAACCGATCCTTTCCTCAAGCCAGAACTGGGCCCGGACAGCGATACCCTGAAAGAATTCCGCCTTGTTTTCTCAACCCTTTGGGAAAGAGCCGTCGGATGGCTGCGCCAAGCAAAAAAATTTCACCAGGAACTGGAAGAGCTTTACGTCGACAGTATGGATTTTAACCAAATAACACAACTGCGCAACAGCATTTTATACCGCATAATCCCGCGTTGACCCGGTCCCCATCACTTCATATTTCCAAATAAAGAAAGAACAAGCAGGAAAAAGAAGATGACCCACGAATAAATTGCAGGATATTATTATGTACAGAACGAGGTGCATAGTTCATGGACTTATTTAAAAAATGTTATGATTATACTATGGCAAAAGAGGCGATGGCCGCCGGGTTGTATCCTTACTTCCATGCCCTCCAAACGGGCCAGGATACGATCGTAACGATGAGCAACAAAGAAAATGTCCTCATGATCGGTTCCAACAATTATCTGGGGCTGACCAACGATCCGCGGGTCATCCAAGCCGCCGTCGAGGCGACCACCAAATACGGCTCGGGCTGTTCCGGTTCCCGGTTCCTCAACGGGACCCTCGATCTCCATATCACGCTGGAAGAACGCCTGGCCAAATTTATGCGGAAGGAGAAAGCTCTCCTCTTCTCAGCCGGTTTTCTTGCGAATTTGGGGATCATCTCCGCCATTGCCGGGCGCGGCGACTATATCCTTTGCGACCGGGCAAACCACGCCAGTATCTATGACGGTTGTCGTTTATCCTTCGCCAAAATGTACAAATACGAACATAACGACATGGACGATCTGGAAAATCTCCTGAAAAAACTGGGAAAAGACGCGCCGAAACTGATTATCACCGATGGCGTCTTCAGTATGGAAGGCGATCTGGCCAACTTGCCGGAGATTGTCCGCTTGGCCCGGAAATACAACGCCCGTATTTTAGTGGACGACGCCCACGGCATTGGTGTCCTCGGTGCCAACGGGCGGGGTACTGCCGAGTATTTTGGCCTGGAAGACGAAGTGGACATGATTATGGGGACCTTCAGTAAATCCTTTGCTTCCCTCGGTGGTTTCCTTGTCGCTTCGGAGCCGGTCTGCCACTACGTGCAGCATGTCTCCCGGCCGCTGATCTTTACGGCCAGCATGACCCCGGCCGCCACCGGCGCCGCCCTGAAAGCCCTGGAGATCATCGAAACCGAACCCGAACGCCGCAAGCATCTGCTGTCCCTCGCCAATGACTTCCGGACCCGTCTGAAAGAGCATGGTTTTATCGTGCGTGACGGAGTGACCCCCATCATTCCCATCCTGGTTGGGGACATGCAAAAAACGTTCCTGTTCTGCAAGGTCCTTTTTGAGCACGGAGTCTACGTCAACCCGGTCGTCGCCCCCGCCGTCCCGGCGGATGCCACCTTGATCCGGACCAGCCTCACCGCCACCCACACCAAGGAACAGATCGACCGTGCCCTGCAGACCTTGGTCAAAGTCGGTAAAGAATTGGCGGTCATCCCCGCCTAACGAAGCCCCGCACCACAGCGCAAAAAAAGCCTCCTGACCGTTGGCGGTCAGGAGGCTTTTTTACTGATTAATTTTCGTTAATCACCCCGCGGTTCCAGAAGGGGCCTATGTAAACAGTTTTGTCCCCCACATTTACCCGTTTGTTATTCAAAATCAATTCCGTAAAATTTCCGGATTAACTTCTCCTTGAACCGTTGGGAGACTAACCGGGCCAGAAACGGGAATTTCGTCGACAGGAAATCGCCGGCCACGTAATACGGACGGGGGTTCTGCTGCCTGATGATCCTGAGCACCTGTGCCGCCACCACCCGGGGCGAGGGGGATTTTTCCATATTAACATCGATCACCCGCCAACAGGGTTCCGTCCATTTTTTGTATGGCGAGTCTTCCTTAAACCCGAATTCGGTAACGTTATTAAAGTTTGTTTTAATATCGCCCGGTTCAACCGCAACCACCTTCACCCCGAAGGGGCGCAGTTCCTGGCGCAACCCCTCGGTCAGCGCCGACAGGGCAAATTTGGTCGCCGAATAGTGAACCTGAAAGGGAATGACAAAACGGGCGGCCAGCGAAGTAATATTGATGATTAGCCCATTGCGTTGTTCCCGCATGACCGGCACCAATGCTTGAATCAAACGCAAGGCCCCGAAGTAGTTGGTTTCAAAGATCGCTTTCGCCTTGGCCAAGGGGAACTCCTCGAGCGGCCCGAAGACCCCAAACCCGGCGTTGTTAATCAGGACGTCGATGCCCCCGGCTTCCGCCAGAAAGCGGTCTACGCCGGCCCGGACCGAATGGTCGTCGTTGACATCCATGGCCAGGAATTTCACCTTCCGGCGCAACGGTTCGGGGAGAGACGCCACCTTGTCGAGATTACGGGTCGTCCCCCAAACCTGACACCCCGCGTCCGCCAGTGCTTCTGCAATGGCGGCACCAATTCCGGAAGAAGCTCCGGTAATAAGAACCTTTTTCCCTGACAAGCTCATTGCCATCAAAAAAACGCTCCTTTACGTTTACTGTCCATCGCCGGACCCTTCCGCCAGCGGATCCGGCCGGGGATCCTTCCCGCCTAAAAAGATCCAAACCCGCTGCCAAAAAGTCAATCCCCACTTGTCCCAGGTTTTAAGGACTTGATCGGTGACATCTTCCCCACCCACCTGGAAACCGCCTTTGAGGAGAATACAATCGTACTTTTCCTTCTTCGCCACATGGGCGACAACCGCCTTCAACTCCTCCAGCACGGCCTCTTCTTGCCGCCGGTAACTTTCCTCCAACTCCTGCCTCTTCTGATCAAGGCGGGCCTGGGTGGCCAGGGCTAGTTCCCGGCTGCGGCTAAAATCATCCGGACTTAACGTCTGAATCTGCTGTTGGTGTTCGGCTAAAACCTGGGCGGTAAACTCCTCCAGGATCCGGCGGTTGTTTTTTGCCCGTTGCTCCAACGCAATAAAGTGGGGAGCCTTCTTTTTAATCCTGTCCAGATCTAGAAGCCCGATTTTGGGTTCGGGTACTTTTGTATTCGCTTCAACCGTCCGGTGTGGCCCGGCATACGCTAAGACCAGAAGGAGTAGGCCAACGGTTAAAGTCAAAAAGAGGAAAAATCGTTTTGCCATCTTCTACTGCTCCTCCCCGGAAGTATTAAAGACCGAGACAAATGGTCGGTCCGGCGCTAACACAGGAGATATTCAACCCGCCGTGGCAATCTCCTGCCGGGAATAATTAACGTCCCGGCTAAAGAATAACCCGCCACCCGGCGGGTCTGTTTTGCAACGGACAAAAGGTAGTGAAGTTAGTATTTTACCCTTTTTCCGGTATGGAGCAGGATTGTTTCTTCCCCAATATTGGTGGCGTGGTCGGCAATCCGTTCCAAAAAACGGGCGATCATGTTAAACCGGACCGTTTGCCGGATGGAACGGGGTTGTCCTTCGGCCAATTCCCCGCTGGTCAACTCCTTATAAATGATGTCACAAAGATTATCGGCCTCTTCGTCTTTACGGCAGACCGCTTCGGCCAGATCGGGATTACCATCAACAAAAGCCCTTAATGCCACTTCAAGCATATTAAGGGCTAAAGAGGCCAGTTTGGGGATATGGGTTAAAGGTTCTATGTATTCTTCATTTTTGAACTCCAGAACGATCTCCGCAATGTTCGTCGCGTAATCGGCGATCCGTTCCAGATCTTTAGCCATCTTAAAAATGGAAAGACTGTTACGCAGTTCTTTCCCGTGGGGGTTCTTTTCCGCAAGAAACCGGGTAATCTTGTCTTCAAAGACGATCAGTTCGTTATCAAAAAGGTCATCCTCTCTGATAATCTCCAAGGCGGTCTCCGGATTTTTTTCCACCAAGGCATTGATCGACCGCTGGACCCGCTCTTTAACTGCATCCCCCATCTTCTTGATCTCCGACATCAACTGTTCAAGCTGGTTCAAAGCAACCACACCTTTCTCGTAAATATACTTGGCCCTCTACCTTTTACTAACGTCCGGTTTCGCAAAAAATTCCCGGTAACATTAATATTAGTTACAAAAGGGTAAAATCCTCCTGCCACTTGTCATACACTTTCTTTCGCCCTCTTCCCGCTCACCACCAAAGAGCGGGGAGGATTTAACCTGAAATTAGCGAAGTTATTAGTGACTGGCCAATCGTGACTTAAAACAAGGAGGTGACCATAAAGGATCCCGACGGACCTCTTAACCCCGGTATCATCATTTGATTTATCTTCTTTTCCTTACTGAACAACTTGCTACAAGATACGGAAAATTACCCTTTGGGAGGAGTTTTGCAATGTCGATCAAAATCGTCACCGATTCCACGGCTGACCTCTCACCGGAATTAAAAAGCCGCTACGGTATTGAGGTGATTCCCCTTACGGTCCATTTTGGCGAGGAGGTTTACTATGATGGGATCGACCTTACGCAGGACGAGTTCTTAGAAAAAGTCAACACTTCCCCCCATTTCCCCAAGACCGGCCAGGCCACACCGGCCGCCTTTCTAGAACTTTTCCGGCGCCTCCTCGCGGAAGGTCATGAAATTTTGTATGTCGGAATCTCGTCCGACCTGTCCGGTACTTACGCCTCCGCCTGTCTGGCGGCGCAAGAATTGGCCGACGCCCCCATTGCCACCGTCGATTCCCGTAATCTATCAATGGGCATCGGGGTTTTGGCTTTGCATGCGGCCGAAATGGCCGAGCAAGGTACCTCTCTCCAAGCGATTGCCGACCGGCTCAGGGCCATGACCGCACGGGTAAGAACCTCCTTTATCGTCGATACGCTAGACTTTTTATATAAAGGAGGAAGACTAACCCGGGCGCAAGCGCTGATCGGCAACGTTCTCCAGATTCATCCGCGTATTGAGGTTGTCGACGGCAAGATGTGCGTCCCGGAAAAAATCCGGGGAAGTAAAAGCAAAGCCAAAACCCGCCTCTTAGAATGGGCCACCGCCAACAAAGAACGGATCGACGACAACTGGATCGCCGTAACCCACTGTCGTGACGAAGAGGCGGCCAATGATCTCGCCGCGCAGTTCCGGGAGATGGAGCTGGCCCGCAATGTCGTTATTACCAAAGCCGGGGCCGTGATCTCAACCCACTGCGGACCGGGAACCGTGGGCATTATTTATGTGGAAAAAGAAGCATAAATGAAGAAAGGGGACCGCAAAGGTCCCCTTGGCGTTTATAGATTTATCGATTCCAAACGCGCACCACTTGCCATGATCTCCAGAAAAACCTGGACAATCTCCGGATCCAGTTTCTTCCCGGCTTCCTCCTTGAGGGCTGCCAGGGCGGCGTCCGGGGAAAGCGGTTCTCGGCCGAAAGCCCCGTAGCGCAATTTATCGTAGTAATTGGCCACGGCAATAATCCTGGCCGTCCTTGGGATCTCCCGCCCCCGCAGGCCTTTGGGATAACCACTCCCATCCCAGTTTTCATGGTGGCTGAGCAGATACCTGGCTACCTCCATCGTCTGGGGCGAAGCGTTGGCAATCCGGTACCCGGCCACCGGGTGCTCCTTTAACTTTCGCCATTTCTCTTCGGTCAGCGGCTCCTCCGTCGCCAGTAAGGCCTCCTCCAAGACGATTTTCCCCAAGTCGTGAAGGTAACCCGCCTGTTTTAGCCGGTTCAAGTTCGACGGGGACAGCTTCATCGCCTTCCCGAGTTCTACACATAGTTTACTTACCCTTTGGGCGTGCTCCTCCTCCCGGGGGAATCGTTCGTGAAAGGATTTGACAATTCTTTGGATCGCATCGTTGTTAAACCGTTCGCTGTCGATCGCTTTTTCCAAATACATCCGCTCTTCGGCATTACGGATGGTTTGGGCGAGGTCTTCCGTCGTAACGGTTTTGGTGTCAACACCCAAGGAGATACTTCCCGGCAGGCCATTGATCCGTTCTTGGGCAAACTGCTCTTTGACCGCCATCCGGAGTTTTTCCCCCTCTTCCCCGGTGGTGCGGGGTAAAAACAGAATAAACTCATCCCCGCCCCAACGCGCGATAACCGCATCTCCTTTTTGACAAACCATCCTTAAAATTTCCGCCACCTTCTTTAGCAGAAGATCGCCCGCCTGATGCCCGAAGATATCATTGGTGATTTTCAGTCCGTTGACATCACCAATGATCACTGTAAGGGGAAGATTGGCCTCCACATCCAGCTTTGTATACTCATTTTCGACGTATCGCCGGTTATACAGTCCGGTTAAAGGATCATGAAAACTGAGGTAAATCAGCTCCTTTTTGTTGTTGTATTCTTCGGTGATATCCCGTACGTAGGCACCGACGCCGTACCGGCCGCTGACGAGTTTAACCGGAAACCTGGTGGCGGCAAAAACCCGGTTGCGCCAGACTAATTCTTCCTCGACTACCGTTTTGGTGGCCAAAACCTTTAGCTCGGTCCTCGTGCTGAGAGCAGCAAACCCCGGATCGGCAAAGGCGAAATCATCCCGCCCAATAATTTCACGCACTTCTTTGTTGTAGAAATCAGCCAAGGCTTTGTTAACCAGAAGATAGCGGAGATTTTCGTCTTTTAAGTATATATAACTCTGGTTGGCGTTGATATAAGTCTCCCATATCTCGTTTAAAATGATATTCTCCTGATAATTTGCTTTTAACCGGCGGTAGCTTAGGAACAAGATTAGACTAAGCACGAACAACAAAAGCACAGCCGCAGAAAGGACCAGAATAAGACCGTGGTAATACTGGCCGGTATTGGCACGGTCCGGAGAAAAGAATAAAAGGACAACGAGGATCATAATGGTAATAATGGCTTTTCGCATTTAAGATCCCTCTCCGCACATCTTGACCTTTTGGTGCTTAACTGATCAATAAAGGATGATAAAAAAACAACACCCTTCGGCAGCCCGGCTGTCTTGGTTTAAACGTGAGTTAAACTTTAGACCCGCAGCTTTGCGCCCCCGGCTTTCGCCGGATTTGCCTTTTCGCGATCCGTTGTTTCGCCAGATTTCAATTAAAAAGACAGATTATTATAAGAATAGTAACATGATCCAGACACTAAAGCAACTATTAAATCATGTTTTTGCCGGTTTTTGCCCTTTTTTGCCCTTTTTTCTTGGTTTTTATTCTAATTCATTTGTTGCATTTGTAAATGTAAATATAAAATGTGAAAAAGAGGAAATTGGCGGGATGTCAAAAATTAGTACTACATAGATCACTTATGTCAAGGAGGGTCCAAGATGTACAACTTAGACCAACTCCTCTCTTATCTTGTGTTTATTGCCGTGATTACCTTCATTGTCGAACGAATCATTGAGAATTTACTCATGCCGTTGCTTCCCCCGGTGCCGAAGAAAGGGGAGCATCCGGACCAAAACATCGCCAAAATAGTTGCCTTCCGTACTTATCTGACTTTGCTTCTGACCTTTGCCTTCGGTTTTGGGTTGGCCCTGGCGAATCCCCGCTTCCGTCTCCTGGCGGGCGGATTGGGAATGGAAACAGCACCCTTGATCGACAGCCTTTTTACGGCGGCGCTGATGGCAGGGGGCTCGCAACCGCTCCACTCCATCATTGAGCAGGCCAGAACCAAAAAAAAGTAATGTTTTTATCGCCACAAAAACTTGTAAAAAACTTAATCCAGATTGCTTTTTCCGTCAAAACCTAGTACTTTATAATTAAGCCACATGTAATACACTGATTCGGAAATAGAGGATCTTTAACCAAAGGAGAAGAAGTATGAAGTACAAATTAGTAGCAGTCGATGTCGACGGCACCCTCCTGGACAGCAATAGCAACCTTACACCGGAGACCATAAAAGCAATCCAAGAAACCATCGCGGCCGGGGTGATCGTGACCATCTGCACCGGCCGGCCAATCCAAGGAGTCGAACCGTTGATTGAGCAACTGGGTCTGGATCTGCCCTTTATCACCTACAACGGTGCCATGATCGTAATGGGAAAATCAAGAAAGATCCTTTACGCCCAAACAATGCGGGGCGAAGACGTGAAAACCGTGTACAAACTCGGCACAAACCTCAAAACCACGGTTGTCATTTGGGCCGACAACAAACTCTATGTCCAGCCGTTTGGCCCGGAAGCAACCGCCTACTCCGACCTGTCAAGGACGAAACCGGAGCCCATTACCGATCTGGAAGCGCTCATCGCCCAAGGGGTGACAAAAGTCCTTTTTTACGACACAGTAGAAGCGATCCGCCATTTTGAAAAACAGGTTGCGCCCGCGGTCCCCCCGACGGTGAATTACTGTACTTCCCAGCCGTTCCTTCTGGAATTTTTCGACCAAAAAGTCTCGAAAGCCAATGCTTTGGCCCAATTGAGCGCTTATTACGGCTTCTCCCGGGAGGAAATCATCGCGATCGGGGACGGGTTTAATGATCTGTCAATGATCAAATATGCCGGACTCGGCATTGCCATGGCCAATGCCGATGCGGCAATCAAACAACACGCCGACTATGTGACGCTCTCCAATGACGAAAACGGTGTCGCCCATGCCCTCTACCGCTTCTGTTTGAATAAAGCACTGTAAGCTTATGATGCCATCTTGTCTTTGTTTCCGGGGAAACAAGGACAGTTACTTTTACCGTTCAGATGAAAATAAGGAGGGGAAATTTTGAACATCACAAAGATACCCTATGGAATGGTTGGCGGGAAGGAAGTCTTTCAGTTTACCCTCAAAAACAAACATGATATGACAGTGAAGATCATTAATTTCGGGGGGATTGTCACATCGCTTCTGGTCCCGGATAAAACCGGCAAACTTGACGATGTGGTCCTCGGTTTTGACAATTTAGCCGACTATTTAGCCGAGCACCCCTATTTCGGCGCGCTCATCGGTCGTTACGCAAACCGCATTGCCAAGGGCCGCTTTGTTCTGAACGGTAAAGAGTACCAGTTGGCCCTGAATGACGGTAAAAACCACCTTCACGGCGGGAATATCGGTTTCAACAAGGTGGTCTGGGATGCTGTCGAGTTTTGTAACGCAGAAGGGGCTGGGGTGGAGCTCAATTATTTATCCAAAGACGGGGAGGAAAACTACCCGGGGAACTTATCCACCACTGTCCGTTACCTCCTGAATGACCAAAATGAACTGGTCATTAAATATCTGGCTACCACCGATCAGCCAACCATCGTCAACCTCACCCACCACGGTTACTTCAATTTAAAGGGGGAAGGTTGTGGCGATATCCTGGACCATGAAATCATGATCAACGCCGACCGTTATACGGCCGTTGATGAAGAATTGATTCCCACCGGGGAATTAATTCCGGTGCACAATACCCCCTTGGACTTCACCACTTGGCAACCGATTGGAGCGCGGATCAAAAAGCTCCCCGGCGGCTATGACCATAATTATGTTTTAAACCGCAAGGGACCTGAACTAACTTTGGCCGCCAGCGTCCGCGAACCGAAAAGTGGCCGGGTAATGACGGTCTACACCACTGAACCGGGAATGCAGTTTTACACCGGAAATTTCCTCGACGGGACCTTGACCGGAAAACGCGGTGTAAAATACGGAAAACACAGCGGGTTCTGTCTGGAAACCCAACACTTCCCCGATTCCCCCAATCACCCCGCGTTTCCTTCCACAGTCTTAAACCCGGGGGAAGTTTACCAACAGACCACCATATACCAGTTTACCATTGAACAATAAAAACCAGTGGTCATAAAAACAAGTGGTCCGGGTCATTTCATGACCCGGACCACTTTTAATTGACCATTTTCAATCACAAGCCGGTCGATATTTACTTTCCGGTCGCCACTAGGCTGCTCCGGATTGGTATGGGTATGGTAAACAATCAAAAGGCTCCCGTCGGGGGAACGGGTTACACAGTTATGTCCCGGGCCGGAAAACCCCGCCGCTAAATCTTTGGCCAGGAGCGGATTGCCGTCCGCCTTTTGCCAAGGCCCCAACGGGGAAGTGGCCACGGCATACCCGATGGCGTAGTCACTGGAAGCATAGCAATTGGCGGAATACATTAAATAGTACACCCCGCGGTCCTTCAGGACAAAAGGGCCTTCATTCCACTGCCAATCCCGGTCAATCCCCTCCCAGGGTTGGCTGGGCTCGACCGCTAAAACCGGTTCCCCCAACAAAGTCAGAAGGTCGGCACTGACTTCTTGCACAAAAATTTGGCTGATATGTTTACCATCGATTATATTTTCCGAACAATCCTGAACATAATAGAGATAAATTTTCCCGTCGTCATCAAAAAAGAAATGCCCGTCGATAAAGGACTTGCCCCGGTCGAAGAGGGGTGCTTTCCGGTTGCGAAAAGGGCCCAAGGGGTGTGTCGCCGTGGCCAAGGCCAGCTTCAGCGAACCGTCCCGGTCCCGGGCGCTGTAAATCATATAGTAATTCCCCTGGTAATAAGTGACTTCGGGCGCCCAAAAATCGCCGACGCCCCATTGGTTACCCTCTTCCCGTGCATCCAAAGCTAATCCCCGTTCTTGCCAGGCGGCCAGATCGGGAGATTCCCACACCTTAAACCCATAGGGGGAGGAAGTGGCATACAGGTAATATTTTCCCCGGTCCCGCAGGACATAAGGGTCACCGATCTGGGTGATCTCCCCGCATTTTAAGGTTCGGGTCAACTCCATCCTCTCCCCGCTCTTAGCATTAATTGGTTTAACATTAAAGTCCCGATCGGTTGTTGGTTATAGCTGGCACCCAAACGTAAGGTGGTAATCCATATACGCCCGGACTCCAGTGGAAGCTCGACCAAAAAACCGTCAAGGTTTCCCAACCAGCCTTGGAACATCCCGCCATACACCCTTACCCCTGGTAAGGTATCCAGGTTGGTGACAAGCGTAGCCGGATAAAGACCGGCCATTTCCCAACCGGGTACTTTTGCCACCGGTACCCCGGGGAAAAGTGAGGGGTCAAGAAAATTAACCGCTGCCGCCCGGTCCCAGTTTTCCCCTTCCACCAGTTTCTTGAGGGTGAATCCATCTCCCGTCATCTGGCTTTCCGCCAGCCAAAGCACGTGCCCCCCGGCCTCCAAGTGGGCCCTAACCTCCGGCGTCAAGGCCGTAGTCAGGCAAAGTCCCGCCGCTTTCCCGTCCGGAGCGAGCTTAAATCCGTTTTTAACCAATTCGGTGATAAAGGCCGGAGGCAGACCCACCGGATAAACAACCGGGCCGTTGACCACCCGGGCGGCCGGCGGGGTAATGGTGAGTTCTTCTTCATTTTGGCAAATAACCCGCTCCCCACAGCGCAATTCATAGCGGAGGCAAAGCCGCTGCGGCGTATCGACGTTGGGCAACGGAAGCAAAACTTCATGGCCGGGGGTAACCGCAGAGGCAAGAACGGTAAGGGGCGTCTTCTCCGAAAGCCTTGTCCCGTTCAGGTTCCAAACGATTTCCCCTTGAAAATCTTGATCCGTGTTATTGACCACCACCGGCCGGACCCGGAGCGTTTCCCCGCACCAAAAGTTTCTTTTGTTCAGGTCGGCGCTGATGATGGTTTCCCCGTTAAAATAAGGGGCTTTCGCAAAACCGGCCTTCAGCTGGCGGTTATAGGTCAAGAACCCATTGGTTTCCCATTCGATATCGGTTAGTTCTGTGACCACGTAACCGGCAAGCTCCGGCCTTTTCCGGATCTCCTCGATGATAAATTTTACACCCCGGAATTCCCGTTCTTGCGCTGCCCGTGCCAATTCATTCAAGTTGGAAAAAATCCGGTCCAAACCGTATTTCCGGAAATTGCGGGCGGCCGTCGCCGGAATCTTAAACTCCTCCTTAAAGATTCGGGCACTTCCCTGCCACCACGGAACCGCATCCAAATCTTCACCGGTAATCTGATCGGTCTCCGGAAGCCCCCACATTCCGAATTCGGAGATCAAAATCGGCTCCCCCCAGTGATTGGCGGGCAGGGCGTAATTCTCTTCCGGATGCTCGACAATGCGGGTCAAATCAGCCCGCCACTCCTCGGCGAGCTCGGGAACGGCAAAGTAACGGTGATAGTCATTCAGATCGGTGCAGACATGGGCCCAGCCTGAATTATCACAAACCAGACGGGTTGGATCGGCCTTTTTTACCTCCCGGTATAATTCATTCACCCACAGCTGTTTTTCCCGGTCATTGCGGAGTCGCCATTCCAATCCCCATTCTTCATTATAGATACTCCAGATAATAATGGAAGGGTGATTATAATCCCGCTCAATTAAAGCAAACAATTCCTTTTTAAACCGGGCCTTGGCCAGTTCCGACCATTTGGCGCAGTTGGGTGGTTCCGCCCAGATGAGCATCCCCATGCGGTCAGCCCAGTACAGGTAACGGGGATCTTCTGTTTTGATGTGTTTCCGGAGCAGGTTAAAACCCATGTCCCTTGCTTTTTTGATCTCCTCCTGAATCAGGCTTTCGCTGGGGGCATAATAGATCGTTTCCGGCCAGAACCCCTGGTCCAAGGCACCGCGGAGATAGAAAGGCCGGTTGTTCAAAAAGAGGCGCCCCGCTTCCCAATGAATTTTACGTAACCCGAAATAAGTAACCATCCGGTCTCTGGGAATGGTCCCGTCTTTAAGAATAATCTCGGTATGGTAGAGCCAGGGCGAGGACGGGCTCCAGTAGCACGGGTCCGTCAGGCCGAGACTGTAAGTATGGTCGTCCCGGTAAGGAAAGGACCGTTTTTCGATCATCCGGCCGCGGTCTTCTGCGGCATAGATCATAATCTCCACGTTTGGATCAATTAGGTTATTCACTCCATCACATAGCACCGTAAAATGGACGGTGTCCTGATCCAGATCGGGCGTGATCTTGACCTTTTCAATAAAGGCTTCGTTATAGATCAGCAGCCTGACATCCTGCCAAATACCGCTGACCCGGCTGTACCAGCTCCCCTGTTTGCCGTGGGGAAGCTCTTGATTCTCCTCCGGGTCAAAGACACACACGACCAATAAATTGGCCTCTCCGCCACGGACCAGATCGGTGACCTCAAAGCGGAACGGGGTATATCCACCTTCGTGCATACCCAATTTTTTCCCGTTCAGCCAAACATCCGCCCGGAAATCAACGGCGGCAAACTCTATAAATATGCGTTTGCCACGGAGCTCCGGCTCAAGCGTGAATTCCCGGCTGTACCAGGTATATCCCGTATAGCTGTATAACTCTTTACGGTAGGTTTGCCATACCCCCGGCACCGGATACCGGTCACCGGCGGGCAGACCGCAATACCATTTTTCTTCCTCGCCCCGCCCCCGGGGATCGATGGTGAAGGTCCATAATCCGTTCAGGGTCCGGATCTCACCCATGCCCATCCCTCCCCTTGGCTAGCCTTGCCCCGTTCTCATCTTTTACCTTTGGTATGACGATCATCTTTGTTCTTCCTCCGTTCGTAAGGTCATGACGATAATAAGATCCTTTTCAAAGGCGGGGGTTTGGATGGTAACCCCCTCGGTCCAGGTCAGGCGTTCCTCCTGCAACCAACATGAACGCCACGGATCCCAGTACTTCACTTCATACTCCCCGGGCTCCAGCCCTTCAATGGTGAGTTTCTCCCGTTCTTCCCCCTTCCGGGCTTCCGCTTTCCGGACCAACCATGCCATCATCCTCCGCCCGTCCCCAATGGCGCACGCGAGGATCCCCTCCTCCGTTCCCAGGTCGCCGGAGATATGATCAGGAACAAACCCTTGCCAGTCAACGGCGGCAATAAATTTACTCACCCGCTGTAAAGCTTCAAGCATCCCGGTGGATAAGATATGGGGTACCCGGTACGGCCAGCGCATGCCCGTCCCGGCTCCCCCGCTGAAGAGATGGGCGAAGGAGACATTATGTAAAAATTCCGCATCCATTCGGGGATCGCACTACCGTCGGGTTATAAGTGCCGAGCGGATCTTCAAGCAAACCCAGGGGGGTCTCGGCATACTCAATCATCACGCGGACGGTGTTTACCCCGTGGGCGACCAAATTTTCAAGGTAAGCTTCGACCGCCCCGGGGGAAAGCCCATTCAAGAGCGGAGAAAGTCCCGGCCAGGTCAGCGCATCATTCAACCCGACAACCAGGAAAGGCTGACCATCCTTCTCAAAGTAGCGACCATGTTCCGCCACCTTAATATAGCCGGCTTCCACCGGTGACCTTTGACCCGAAATGACAAGGAGGACCAAAAGACAAAGCGGAAACCGGAGAAATTTACGCCAGTTTTTTCCTTTCATTACCATCTGCCTTCCCACCTTCACGTTTTCATCCCAGTCATGACGATGCCTTTCACAAAGTAACGCTGGACCGCCACAAACAGAATAATCGCCGGTAAAGCGGTTAAGAAGGCTCCGGCCATCATCTTCCCGTAATAATGGATATACCGTCCCTGCAAGGTCAGAATCCCCACCGGGAGGGTCCGCATTCTCGGCGCGTACGTAACAATCAAAGCCCACAGATAATCATTCCAGTTGGCCAGGAAACTCATCAGGCCGTAGGTTAATAAAACCGGCTTTGATAAGGGAAGCACAATTTTGAGGAAGACCCAGAAACGGCCGGCCCCGTCCATCCAGGCCGCCTCCTGGAGAGATTTGGGGATGGTCAGGAAAAACTGGCGCATTAAAAAGACCCCGGTTGCGCCAGACAGCCCCGGTAAGATTAGGGCCAGATAGGTATCAACCCATCCTAATCGATTCACCAATAAATAGTTGGGGATCAGAAAGATAATCCCGGGGATGATGAATGAGGTAATCAGGGCCCAAAAATAAACTTCCCGTCCCGGAAAATCCAGGCAAGCCAAAGCATAAGCCGCCAAAGAACATACAAATACAGGAAAGAATGGTATAACCCGACGCGGCGACCAAACTATTGAAAAACCAGCGGAAGACCGGAGTATCGACGGTATTGCTCACAATGGCCTTATAATTCTCCAAGGTCAAATCGGTGGGAAATAGTTTGGGCGGCCAAACCGTGGTCATCACTTCCGGCCGGAGGGAAGTGATGAACATCCAGTAAATGGGGAACAAGAAAATAACCGCCAGGATCGACGCGATCACAAACTGGAGATTCAGCCGGAATTTATGTTCCGTTTTCAACTTTCGCCCCCCCTTCTAATCATCAGCCCGCTGGGCAAAGAGTTTGCTTTGGAAGACGGTGAAAACAATCATAATCAAGGCGGTGAGATAGGACATGGCGCCCGCCGGTCCCATCCGGTAGTTCGCCCAGGCCTCCGTATAAATCTGCATCATGACAGGCAAGGTTGACCGGGCAGGACCGCCGCCGGTCATCAGTTGGGGTTGACCGAAAAGATTAAAGGAGGCAATCACGGTGGTAATACAGACAAACAAGAGCACCGGCCGTAAACACGGCAAGGTGATATAAAGTAGACGTTGCCATGCATTGGCCCCGTCAATCTTACTGGCCTCATAGATCTCCTCCGGTACCCCGTTAATCCCGTTGATCAAGAGGATCATATTCCACCCAACAGTCCACCAAACCGTGGCGATGGTAATGGAAATCCAAGCCCAAGGTTGGCTGGTCAACCAAGGTACACCCTTGATTCCCACCTTTTCAAGGAGAAAATTGACAAATCCATGGTCCACATTGAGGAGCCACCGCCAGATTACCGCCACCACCGAGACGGTTAAGGCGGTTGGCATGAAAAAAATCGTCCGAAAAACACTCCGCCCGGAAAGCCTGGAAGTTAAGAGTAAAGCCAAACCCAAAGCCACTAACACCAAGAGCGGTACACTAATTACGACAAAAATTAGGGTATTCCTTAATGCTTGCCAAAAATAGACATTTTGAATGGCGGCCGGATCAAAGAGGAGACGGTAATTTCCCAGACCGATAAAACGTCCGGAGTTGGCGAAAATGTCCCATTCGGTCAAGCTAATGTAAAAGCCTTTAAAGATCGGATAAACGAGAAACATAAAGAAAAAAACGGCATGGGGTAACAAATAAAAGTAGGGACGGAGCAGTCCGTTACTTCCGAACCACCGACGGAATCTCCCTTTGGGCTTCTCTTTCATTACTAAAGTAGCCACCTCTTCACCTTCCCTCGTCATGGATGGAAGAGGGGGAATCCCCCTCTTCCTTACGCAAGAGAACTAGTTTCCGGCCAAAATCTTGTTGGACAGATCCTTTGCCCGGTCCAAGGCTTCCTTCGGAGTACTTTTCCTGAGTAAAGCAGCATTAACCGCATCCCAGATCGGGCCAACCGCTTCACCGTACTTGGCAAAGAAGGGCGGGAAGTAAACGTAATCAGCCATCTCCGCAATACGGCCGAAATAGGGATCTTGCCTGAATTCGGGACTGTTCAAAACGGACAGTTTCGCCGGTAATTGACCGCCGAAGCCCCAGTCGAGGCTATGATCACCAAACCATTTGATGAACTCAATAGCGGCATTAATCCGGTTGCGGTCAACCCGCCGTTGTTTGGGGAGGACAAACTGGTGGGAACCACCCCATACCGCTTTTTGGCTGCCAAACTGCGGAACCGGCCCGGCGCCAAATTCGAGGTTCGGTTGATTAAGGTAATCGGCCATCATCCAGATCCCGTTAAAGGTGATGCCCAATTCTCCCCGTTTAAAGGCTTCATGTTCCGAGTCAACCTGAACGTTATCGGGGGAGATTTTATGTACATAGATACAGTCCACCAGGAATTGGAGGGCGTCGACCCCGGCTTTACTGTTGAACAATGCTTGGCTATTGTCAGCGTTAAATAGGGTCCCGCCGTTTTGGTGGAAAATAGTGTACCAGTACTGGAAGTTAGGCCAACCGACCGAAAGCATCGTCCCCCACTGGTCAATCTTGCCATCACCGTTTTTATCCTTAGTCAAGGCTTTACAGACTTTGATAAAGCTTTCTGCGTCCGTAGGCGGTTTTTCCGGATCAAGGCCCGCTTCACGGAAGAGTTTTTTGTTCCAGTACATGACCAAGGGATGGGTATCAAGGGGAATGGCGTAACGTTTTCCTTGCCAAATACCCCCGTTCCACAGAGGTTCGGCATAATCCGAACCTTTGAGGCCCAATGCTTCAACGTATTCATCAAGGGGTAATAAAATCCCCCGTGAGGTAAACTCGGCTAAACGGTCCACATGCATGATACAAAAATCCGGAGCTTGATTGCTGACCACCGCGGAAATAATTTTTTCGTAGAAGTTGCCCGCAGGCATGACCGACATTTGGACCTCGATTTTGCCTTTGTATTCCTGGTTAAAACGATCAACCAGCCTCTGCATGGTCTGTCCGTTGGGACCGGTAAAGATCGTCCAATACTCCAACTTTATCGGAGCGGCCTCCAGAGTGAGGCTAAAGAAGCAGCAAACCAGGAGCAGGCCAAGTAAGACATAACGAAAACGTTTCATGGCTTTCTCTCCTCCTTTTATAAACTAAATAGGGTTGTAATAAGGAATTTATCTCCGCCGCGCTACCACCTCCTAACCCCGGGCTTTCAGGGGTTTAAATGACTAATGGATGGCAATATGGATTACGTATTAATTTAACTATTAAGATAAGTTGTTATTATTTCTTTTCCTTTGCGTGTCATTTTCGTTATTTAGGCCCTTATAAATAAATTATTCAACTATTGGACACTAATTCCTTCTAAGTTTCCTTAATTATTAAATTAAGTTTTTAAAAAATTTTTAGCTAATGGGCGTGACCCACTCGATGCCCGAAATGGTAAATAAACCTTCAATCACTAAGGCCGCCCCGCCTAAAGGTCCTGCCATATCTCCCAACTCGGAGACTTCAACCTTGACCGGGACCAAAAGTTGCTTTTCGGTTACTTCTCTAATCACCGGCAACAGAATGGGATGGGCATTGCTGACCCCGCCATTAAGAATGATAATATCGGGATTAAACAAAGTAGCTAAAATCGCAATTCCTTGTCCAAGATAACGGCCGGCTTGGGTCAGAACTTCCCGGGCAACTTCATCCCCTTCCCAGGCGGCCTGGTCGATCATTTCCCCGGTGATTGCATTTAAGTCTCCTTGGCACATATCGATCAGTTTGGTGCTGACTCCTTGCTGAATCAACCGGCTGGCATGGCGGACGATGGCCGGACCGGAAGCCACCGCTTCCAAACATCCATACTTCCCGCAACTACAACGTTGCCCCGTATCGGCGACCATAATGTGGCCAATTTCCCCGGCGGCTTCATCGGTTCCCCGGTACAGTTTGTCACCTAAGATTAAGCCGGCGCCCACCCCGGTCCCGATATACATCGTAATCACGTTTTCTTTTCCCTGGCCTTTCCCCCACCATTTCTCCCCGAGGGTACCCAGGCGAACGGAATTTTCAAGCAAAACGGGAAGCCCAACCCGGGCTTGGATTAACTCTCTGACCGGGAGATCTTTCCACCCAAGATTTGGGGAAAAGACAGCTTTTCCAGCTTTCGTATTGACAAATCCCGGTACGCCGACGCCAATGCCGAGGAAAGAATGGCGGGGAAGGCCCGATTCGGCAATGGCCTTTTCGATCAAGCGGCAAACCTCCGCCACCTGTTGCTCGGCATCCCATGCCCTGTTTAATTTACCATCAACCCGGCAAGCCACTTTGGCTTCCAAATCAGTAACCACCGATACCACTTTGGTGTTCCCGATATTAACCCCCACCACGTGCCAGGCATTGGAATTAATCGCAAGATAAAGGGGACGACGCCCGCCAATGGATTTTCCGGTCCCCACTTCTTTGATTATATTGGCTTTCAGTAGTTCCGCCGTTAAATTTGAGATGGTTCCGGAGGTCAATTTCGTCAATTTAACCAAGTCGGTCCGGGTAACCGGCCCGTGTTTCCGGATGGCTTGCAAAATCAGGGAGCGGTTGATTATTTTAATGGTTTTCGCATTACCTGTTAATTTATTCACAAGCTACCCTCCAATAAACGTTTCTGTCGTTCTTTTCTTATTCATTAATAAAAGTACTAAGTAAACCTCTTAAAAATATTCGAAACGGAGACCGTAAATCCTCTTTTCTCCGCTCCTCTCAGTTATTAACCGGAGCTTGTTCTTGAGCCGATTTGGCCGCCGGTGTTAAGGGGTCCCCATAATTCAGGTGATAAAAGAAGGGCCAGCATTAAAGCTGGCCACAGAGGAGTGATTAACAGTTGGCGTCAAGGCCACCGGTAACGCTGGGTGCCATTCACTGGCGCAGGCAATTATCCATTGGCTTGATTTATGATGCTGGTCTCCAACAAAACAATCTGCATCCTGATTTTATCCAGCAATTCCACAATAACGGCTTCTTTCGTCACGAACCGGACAATCCCATAGCAGTGCTCATCAAAAGTATCATAGATCCGACCGGCACTATGGCAGCCCCGGGGGACGGTCGCCGTACTGTTGGCCACATAACCGACTTGGCCAACCGGCTCCAGCTCAACCCGGATTGCTTCATCATCATAAGCATTCTCGGGTTCTTTGACCAGTTTTACGATCTGATCCGGTTTAAAAATCTTCCGGCCGTAAAATTGACCAAACCCGACCACCGCAACATATCTTTCCGCCGGCACCCCCATAACCGCCTTTCCTTTTTCTTAATTTTATTTTACCACAGGGACAGGACCAAAGGTAGTTGTTTTCTTCTTAAATTCCTGAATCAACTCCCCATAGCGCGCCGCCACCTCGTCAATAATCTGTTCCCAGTGCCGGTAAATCGTACGTTGGGCTTCCTCGCCCACCTTGACTAACCGCTCCGGGTCGCGGATAATGTCCTGGATCCGCTGGGCCAGACTTTCCGGATCATTCTCCGTGAGAAAACCGTTCACATTATCAATGATTCCTTCCGCGCTGTTCGAACCGGCCACCACCACGGCCGGACACTTCGCCGCCGCCGCCTCCCGGATCACAATCGGAGCATTGTCGTACACCGAAGGGAACAAAAGCAGATCGGCCCGGGCATAAAGGGATTTCAACCGGTCGCGGTCCAGGACACACCCCAGAAAATTAACCTTTTCCGCCAGGCCAACCTCCTCGACCAGCTCTTTCATCTCCGCTTCGGCATATCCCGTCCCGGCAAAGATCATCCGGAAGGCAACCCCCCGTTGGTGCAATAACTGTAACGCTTGGATAATCATCCGCACGTTTTTTTGCCAAATATGCTGCCCGACAAAGAGAAAGACCGGTTCCGTCGGGACAAGGCCAAGCTGCTGATTGATGGCCTCCCGGCGCGCCTCCCGGTCCGCCGGAGGTTCAAACTCGGTCCCATTGTGGACAATATCGACCCGTCCCCGGTATCCATACTCCCGCAACGTTTTTGCGGTTCCCTCGTTCACCGTCCAGACGGCGTCAACTTGGGAAAAAAACTTGATTACTTGTTTTACCCCGAACCAGGCGAGGTTTTCTGCTTTGACCACCGCTTTAAAATCATCATAGAACTTGGAATGAAAGGTCGCCACCAGTGGAATTCCCTTTTGCCGGGCAATCTTTAGGGCCAGCTGTCCCGAAGAGAACGGCGAATGGGTATGGATCAGGTCGAAGGGGATCTCCTTCAAGCGCCGTTGCACTTTAAGATCGATCTGGGGACAGCCCAGCCGGTATGGCGGGCGGAAGACCAGCGGTAAAGAGGAATAGCGAATCACCGGGAAAGGATCTTGGTCACGATAACCAGGAAACGCTGGGGTTACGACATAACATTGGCCGTATTTTTTGTGTAACCAGTAGGCGTAATTCTTGGTCACATTAGCGACTCCGTCCATCACCGGAGGGTAGGAGTCGTTAAACTGCCCAATGACCATCTGCTGCTCCATGTAAACACCCCCAAATCTAGAAAATACGATTCGTCATTCGTTACTGGTCACGCACGGGTATATTACCTCGGCCCGCAATTGCCCGGCCGGGTAGAGGCGCGCACCACGGCAACCCCCCCACCCATAAAAAAAAGCCAAGCGTCGAGAAGAAGCTTCACTCTTGAACATAATTATATATCAAATCGCAGCAAACGCAATCGGTTTGCGCCAAATTTCGCTTCGCCCTCGTTACACTTGACTATTTTAAAAATAAGATAGAATTTGGCTATAGGGTTGAAATCCCCCTCCTAGTCTAATAACGCGGCAGCCTCTTGGTCCAGGAGCAAGGTGACATCCGGATGGGTTTGAAGGAAAGAGGAAGGACACTCGGTCGTCACCATTCCCTGCACGGTCTTTTTGATGGCTTCCGCCTTACTATTCCCGCTGGCCAACAAGATAATCCGGCGGGCTTTTAAAATCGTCCCCATCCCCATGGTCAACGCCTGCCGGGGTACCTCGGCCTCCGACTGGAAAAAGCGGCTGTTGGCCTTGATGGTTTCTTGCTTTAAATCCACCAAATGCGTGCGGGAACTAAGGCCCGGATTCGGTTCATTAAACCCGATATGCCCATTGACGCCGATCCCCAACACCTGGAGATCGATCCCGCCCGCCTCCGCAATCAGCCGTTCGTAATTGTTGCATTCTTCTTCAACCGGATCGGCCATTCCGTTTGGGAGATGAATCCTGTTCGGATCAATATTAATATGGTTGAACAAGTTCTGGTACATAAAGTAGTGGTAACTTTGGGGATGATCCGGCATGATCGGATAATACTCATCCAAATTAAAGGTGGTTACCTTGGAAAAATCAACTTCTCCCCGTTCGTACATGGCGATCAGTTCACGGTACAGCCCCAAGGGCGTACTACCCGTCGCCAAACCCAAAACACAGTCAGGTTTCAATACTACTTGAGCAGCAACGATTAATGCCGCCTTTTTGCTGATTTCCGCATAGTCTTTTCCAATTATAATCCGCATTGTTGCCCGTGTCCCCTTTTATGCCAATAATGCCAAACAAATTGATGTTCTTCTATAGTTTATTGCAAACTCCTGCTTCACAGTAAAGATTTTTCGCAGCCAAACAAAAACCTCATCCTTTAACGGCACCCGCCGATACACCTTCGGTGATCTTATTCCGGAACGCCAGATAGAAGAGGAGCAAGGGAAGCAAACCGATTACTAAGGCCGCGAACTGTTTTCCATAGTCCGACGATAAAGCACTGGAAAACTTCATAATCCCCACCGGTAACGATTTAAGGGCTTCGCGGGAGACAAGAATATTGATCATCATAAATTCATTCCAAACACTTAAGACATTCAAGATCGCCAGGGTTGAAATGACCGGTTTCGACATGGGGAAAACAATCCTTGCCAAGATCTGGAAATAACCGGCCCCGTCGATCCGTGCCGATTCGATAATCGAATCATGAATGCCTTTAATAAATTCCGTACACAGATAAATCCCGATGGGAAGGCCCAGACCGGTATAGGGAATCAAAACACCTAAACGGGTATCAAGCAAATGTACCGTGTTGGCCATTAAAAACAAAGGCACCATAATCGATTGGATCGTCAGCAAAATCCCAATGACAAAACTGCCATATAAAATGGGTGTGGCTTTCGATTTAATCTTGGCAAAGGCAAAAGCGGCCGCCACCGACAGGACAATGACCGCAAGGGTGGAAACCGTAGTGTAAATTACGCTGTTGACAATCAAGGTCCCCATGTTGCCAATCTCCCACGCCATGGGATAGTTTTTGAAAAACCACCTGGCGGGCAGCCACAACCGGTTCATCTGAAACTCCTGCGTCGTCTTGAAGGAGCTTAGGGTGACCCAGACCAACGGTGCGATGGACAATACCGCAAAAAGGAAAAGGATCAGGCGAAAGAAGAGACGGGAAATCAAGCCGGTTTCTTCTTGTAGCGAGTTGCGATAGCCATTTTTTTTCATTCTTGGCTTCTTACGCATTGGGTCCTCAATCGTCAGCGGAATATTCTTCATTCTTCTTTCCCCCCAAATCTCTTCTCCACAAGTTTAGTAATGATGATCAGAAGGAAACTAAAGGCCATCATAAAGGTGGAAACAGCATTCGCCCGCGGATAATTGGGCGCGCCCCGGAATGCGGTATCATACATGTAAAGCGCTAAAACCGATGTGCGCCGCGCCGGGTTACCTTGGGTCATGGCAAAGATTAAATCAAAACTCTTCAGTGAACCGGAGATCGCCAGAATTGACGAGGTGACAATGACCCCGGACAAGGCCGGAAGAATCACATGGCGCAGGCTTTGCCATTCCGTGGCTCCATCAATCTTCGCCGCTTCAATTATTTCTTTATCAATTTTTTGCAGGTTGGCAAGGAAAATGATAAAATAGGTTCCGGTGTAATACCAAAGCATTACTAAAAGCACAGGAACGATTGCCGTCCGCGGATTTACCATCAGGGTGTTTTGCCAGTCCGGTTTAAAGAAACGCATGATCTCGGTAATCGGCCCGTAGGGCGAAAAAATGGTCTGCCAAAGGATACCGACGATAACCGATGAAATAACGCATGGCAAGTAAATAACGGTTTGGAAAAATCCTTTCCCTCGGATCATATTACGGTGCAGGGCATAGGCCAGAATAAAGCCAAGCGGAATCTGGCCAAAAATTGAGATCAAGACAATATACACGTTATTCGTTAAAGAGATCCAAAAATAGCGGTCATTCCACATCCGGACGTAGTTCGAAAAACCGGCAAATTTGACTGGTGTCGTACCACCAAAAATTTGACCCCCGGAATAATCACTCACGCTGATCCAGAGTGAAAAGACCATTGGAAAGGCAACCACGGCAATGTAAATAAGGACTGCGGGCAAAACCATAAGAAGGTAGGCGCGGCGTTCTTCAGAAAAGATACGGCGTGTTTTCATCTATACTACCTCCCAAAATAAAGTGGCCAGGGGTATTTACTGGTGCATCTTCGCGCGTCTAACCGGCCGATCCACACGAAGGTTTTTCATGACAGGACGGGGAGAAACCTTGCGGGGCACGCCGAAACGTGCCCGCAAGGTTACAAGTATGTTCCGTTAAGGTTTACTTATTGCTCTTCGCCCACTCTTCATAGGCGGCTTGGACGCTCCGGGCTACCTCAACCGGAGTAGCTAAGCCGAGACCGATCTCTTGCAAACCGATGTTGATCTTGGTGAAGATTTCCGGCGGAAGCTTGTCGTCCAAGACATAGGTGCCGGTAACTTTGCCGTAGAACTCCGCTCTTTCTTGGGCGATGGGCTCAAGTTTGTCACTGGTGACGCCTTTCCGGGAGGGGAAGGCCGCGCCGGATTCTAACCGGATCCTTTGCACCTCGGCCGAGTTCAGCCAGGAGATCAGGCGCCAGGCGGCTTTTTCCTCAGGAGAATTGTCTTTCACATGCGAGCTGATGGCAAAACCGGTTGCCGGAACGATCGAAGTGGTCCCCTTGTTGACCTCGCCCGGAATCTGCGGGAACACCGTCAACACGATATCCTTCTGTTTTTCCGGCGGGATGAGGGCAACCCCGGTCGACTGGTCGGTAATGAAAGCACCGGTTCTCCAGTCACCGTCGATCATGAACGGCGCCTTCCCGGCGGCAAACAAGGCCGGCGCTTCACCGTACGGTGTCTGCATGGCGTTCCGGTTGATCACACCGTCTTTGAAGAGTTGTTCGTAGAACCGCAGCGAATCAACGAATTCTTTATCGGTAAATTTGGCTTTACCATCGAGGAAGGCAAGCAGTTTTTCGTCGCCGACCATACGGCCGAAGATCATGCTGTACAGAACAGACTGCATTACCCAGTCATCCTGGGCACCGACGATGATGCAATCTTTGCCGGCCTTCTTTAACGGTTCAACCATCGCCTTGAGGTCGGCATAGGTCTTCGGCATTTCAAGGCCAAGTTCTTTCAACAGGGCCGTGTTTACGAACATAACATGGGTAGCGGTCAGCCCAATCGGCACCATTGCGAGATACCCACCCGCCTGGGGTTGCAGGGCAGCCTCGCTAAACTCATTCCGCTCATCCCCTAACAGCCGGGTGATATCTTTCAGCAGGCCTTTCTGATGGAGGGTAGCCGAACGCCCGCCAGGCCAGACATAGAGCACTTCGGGGAGTTTGCCGGCCGCGGCGTAGGCTTCGGTTTTTTGGTGGAAAGGCTCGCCAAATTGATCTTCCCTGATCACGAGGATGTCCGGATTTTCTTGCTCAAAGCGCTGCCAGATCTGCGTGACCTCGGCAGCGGCATTCGGGCTGCTGGCATCCAGGTAATTCAAAACCCGGATGGTGACCGGCTCCGCCGCAATCAGCGTCGGGACTAACGCAAACAACAGAAGCAAAGCCATCCACATTGTCGACTTCCGAAAACTCATCCTACAAAAAACCTCCTTTGAATATTAAATTTTCATTTGTGACATTCTGCTGCCCTCTCGAGACGGGAAAACCTTGTTGCCGAAAGAAAATATTACGCTTTTCCTGTCGTCCAATCGGCAACAGCTGATTTTTTAGCCGATAACCACCTCCTTTTGTCTTGCCATACCCCGTTTATGTAAGGATGGACACCGCGGGAATTTTGTTTCACATTGAAATTATGTCCCGAAAAAAGAACCTTGTTAGGGCTCGCGGTACAAAAACCCGGGGTAAAGTGGATTTTTGTTAATCTATTTTTTACAGTTTTATCTTAACACATTAAATTTCACCTGTCAATAGCAAGGTCAAATCCTTATCTTTCACGCCGTTCAGTATGGCGGTTTTTCCTTCTTTAAGCTGGTATTTTGGTTGAGGAAGATTATGTATCTTGACAATTTGTATTGAACTATAGTAAGCTAAAGATGAATATTTCATAGTGTAATAAAGCAAATGATAATGAGGGCGAGTCAATGGAGAGAGAAAGACGCGGTTTAAGCAGTACAAGTTTAATACGATCCTACAATGTGGTTTCCGTTTTGCAAACCCTTTACCGCGAAGGTGCTTGTTCGCGGGCCAGGTTGGCAAAGGTAACCAAAATGAGCCCGGCCACGATCACCCGTATTGTCAGTGAGCTCCTGAGCCAAGGCATCATTACCGAACACGGCATTGGTAAATCAAACGGTGGTCGTAAACCGATCCTTTTAAAACTCAGTTACGAAAAACTCTTCATTATTGGGATCCAAATTCGCCGGGATCAAGTGGCGCTGGGTTTGGCCGACCTTAAAGGAAAGTTAATGCGGAAAACCAGCTACTCGCCCTATTCTCTCGAACCCGACACCTTAATCCGCGAATTGGTCCAGGAATTACAAAACCTCATGCAAAACGCCAACGTGAAAAAGGAACACATCCTGGGCGTCGGAGTGGCGATCTCCGGCATCGTCGAGAGTGAACGCGGAATCCTTTTACAGTCGGTTAACCTCGGGTGGCGTGATGTTCCCGTTGCGGAGATGCTCGAGAAGTACTTGGACTTTCCTGTTGTGGTGGAAAACGACGCCAACGCCGCCGCCCTTGCCGAGTTGTGGTTTGGCAATCCCAAGAACGTGGCGAATTTTCTTTTACTAAAAACCAGTACCGGCGTTGGCGCCGGAATTATTTATAACCGAAAACTCCTCACCGGTCCGCGCGGGATGGCCGGGGAGATTGGGCATATCCCTTTGAAAAAGGACGGACAACCTTGCCGGTGCGGTCAGCAAGGATGCCTTGAAACCTATTTGTACTTTCCGGACGTCCTCAAACGTTACCAAAGTGAGACCGGCAAAGAGCTCAAAGACTGGCTTGAGCTTTATACCAAAGTCTTGAACCGCGACCCGGTCGCCTGCCAAATCCTGGAGGACCTAATCGAAATCCTGTCCATCGCCATTTCCCTCTGCGGCGGACTGCTGGACTTAGACATGGTAATTATCAGCGGAATCTGGGCCAATTTCAAAGAGCTGTTGATTGAACGCCTTGAACGGAAGTTCCAGACCACCTTGGAACTAAGCGGGCTGAAAAAGAAAATCTCGGTCCACTGCTCCACCTTGGGGGAAGACTCGGATCTCTTAGGCGCGGTCGGTCTCTTCACCCAAAAATGGTTCACCCCTCCGATTTAACTGTTAACAATTATAAGTAAAAAAAGAAGGACGCAACAACCAAAGACTAGATATCCGGTAAATAGCCAAAGACTGACCCAATCTGTAAAGGAGGAAGAGCATGATTAAATTTGGAACCGGCGGCTGGCGCGCGATCATCGGTGAGGATTTTACCAAGGACAATGTTTGCCTTTTGGCACAGGGGATTGCCGATCTGGTAAGAGAAAATGCCACCAGGACTGGAAAGGACAATCCCTATTTTGTCCTCGGTTACGACCGTAGATTTTTATCGGACAAAGCCGCAAAATGGCTGGCCGAAGTATTAGCCGGTAATGATATAAAAGTTTACTTTATTAAACAGGTCGCCCCCACCCCTCTGGTAATGTACACCGTGAAAAAGATGGAGGCGCCCTTTGGGGCAACCATTACCGCCAGCCACAATCCGGCCGATTACAACGGGGTTAAACTTTTTACCGCCGGCGGGCGGGATGCCAAGGAAGAAGTAACCAGTCACCTCGAAAGCCTGGTCGCGAAGGTCGATCCCGCGGCTATCCGCCGTCTAGCTTTTGAAGAAGCCCTCAATCAGAACCGGATTGAAATCATCGATCCATTTAATGACTATATCGATACCATCCTGGGCATGATCGACACCGAAGCGATCAAAAGGAGAAAACTCCGCATCGTCCTTGATCCCATGTACGGGGTTTCAAAAACCTCCCTCCAAACCATTCTCGTCACCACCCGTTGCGAGGTGATGGTAATCCACGACCGCCACGACACCTTGTTCGGCGGCCGCTTACCCTCCCCGACCACCCACACCCTTCACCGTTTAAGAAATACGGTTGTAGAAAACGGTTTCGACCTGGGGATTGGTACCGACGGCGATGCCGACCGGATCGGGATCATTAATGAACAGGGCGATTTTATCGCGCCCAACCAGATCCTCGCCCTCCTCTATTATTATTTACTGCGTTACAAAGGTTGGACCGGGCCGGTCGTCCGAAACCTCTCCACCACCCATCTGCTGGACGCGATCGCCCGTGATTTTGGCGAAGAATGCTACGAAGTTCCGGTGGGCTTCAAGTACATCAGCGCCAAAATGGAAGAGACCAACGCCCTGATCGGCGGGGAAAGCAGCGGCGGTTTAACCATCCGGGGCCATATCCCCGGTAAAGACGGGATCTTTGCCGCCAGTCTCCTCATCGAAGCCCTTAGTATTACCGGAAAAAGCATTTCCGAATTGTTGGCGGAAATTGAAACGAAATATGGTACCTATCGCATGGCCGAAAAGAACATCTCCTTCCCCCCGGCCCAAAAAACCGCCCTCACCGAGAAGATCTTTAGCCGGCAAAATTGGCCTGATTTCGGCTTGAAAATCGCCCGCGTCGGTGATTTCGACGGCTTGAAGATCTACTTCGCAACGGGCGAATGGCTGAGCGTCCGCTTCTCCGGGACGGAGCCCCTTTTACGCATCTATGCCGAGGCCACCAGCGAAAAAGCGGCCACCGACCTTTGTGAAATCATGGCCACTTACTTGGGAGTCAAATAATTAACCACAATAAACTAATAAAAAAGGAGAAATGAAATTGCGATACGGATACTTTGATAACCAAAATCGGGAATATGTAATTGAACGCCCGGACACACCGGTCTCATGGACTAATTACTTAGGTGTCAAAGATCTATGCACTGTGATCTCCAACAATGCCGGCGGTTACTCCTTTTACCGCCAGGCTCAACACCACCGGATCACCCGTTTTCGCCCCAATGGTGTCCCCATGGATCGGCCTGGCCACTACGTTTACCTGCGGGACGATGAAACGGGCGACTACTGGTCCGTCTCGTGGCAACCGGTGGGCAAAGATTTAAATAAAGCGAATTACCAGTGCCGGCACGGCCTTTCCTATTCCAAGTTCCTCTGTACATACCAAGGGATTGAAGCGGAACAACTCCTGTTCATCCCCATCAATGATGATGTGGAGCTCTGGGATGTGCGGATTAAAAACAGCTCCAACCAGCCCCGGAAGCTCAGTGTCTTCTCTTATGTTGAATTCTCCTTCCACCACATTGACATCGACAACCAAAATTTCCAAATGAGTCTCTACGCCAGTGGTTCCAGTTACCAGGATGGGGTAATCGAATATGACTTCTTCTATGAACCATGGACTTTCCACTATTTCACCGCCAGTTTTGAGCCGGACAGCTATGATAGTCTCCGTGACCGTTTCCTCGGGGCCTACCGCACGGAAACCAATCCGATCGCCGTGGAACGCGGCTATTGTTCCAACATGAGCGAACTTGGGGGCAATCATTGCGGCGCCCTCCATAAGCGGATCACTTTAGCCCCGGGTGAAGAAAAACGCCTCATCTTTCTGCTCGGGGTGGGCAACCGGGAAGCCGGCCAGCAAATGCGGGCCAAATACAAAGACTTTACTAATGTGGATGCCGCCTTCCGGGAACTGAAGGAGTACTGGGAACGTAAATTGGCCAAACTGCAGTGTCGCACCCCGCATGAAGGGTTCAACACCATGATCAACACCTGGAACCCTTACCAGGCCGAGACCTGCGTCGTCTGGTCCCGGTTCGCCTCCTTTATTGAAGTGGGTGGCCGCACCGGACTGGGTTACCGCGACACCGCCCAGGATGTGATGAGCGTTCCCCATACCAACCCGGAAAAAGTACGCCAACGCATCATCGAGCTTTTGCGGGCCCAAGTGAGTAGCGGATATGGTTTGCACCTGTTCGAACCCGAACACTTTGACCCTAACCGTCCACCGGCCCCGAAATTCAAATCTCCAACGGTCGTGCCGGAACCGAAACCGGAATCGCTCATCCACGGGCTGGAGGACACCTGTTCCGATGACCACCTATGGCTGGTTCCTTCCGTCTGCCAATATGTAAAAGAGACCGGTGACCTCGCTTTCCTCGATGAAATCGTTACCTTTGCCGATGGCGGCGAAGCTTCCGTCTACGAACACCTGAAACGTGCTTTGGATTTCTCCACGGAACATGTCGGGCCCCATGGAATCTGCAAAGGGCTGCGGGCCGACTGGAATGACTGCCTTAACCTCGGCGGCGGCGAGAGCGCCATGGTTTCGTTCCTGCACTACTGGGCCTTACAAGCCTTTATTGAAGCCGCTGCTTTCCTGGGGCGCCAGGAAGACGTGGAAAAATACAGCGCCATCGCCGAAAAAGTGCGCAATGCTTGTGAATCGGTCCTTTGGGATGGCCGCTGGTACATCCGGGGGATTACCGCCAACGGCCGGAAGATTGGCTCCCATGAGAATGAGGAAGGCAAAGTCCATCTGGAGTCGAACAGTCTGGCGGTCCTCTCCGGAGCCGCCTCCGCCGAACGAGGCCGGCTCTGTATGGACGCGGTTGACCAATACCTTTACTCCGAATGGGGTATCCACCTGGTCTGGCCTTGTTACACCAAGCCCGATGATGAGATCGGGTTTGTCACCCGTGTCTACCCGGGCCTCAAAGAAAACGGGGCTATTTTCAGCCACCCCAACCCTTGGGCCATTGTGGCCGAATGCCGGTTGGGCCGGGGTAACCGCGCAATGAAATACTATGATGCCCTCCTGCCTTACAACCAAAACGATAAAATCCATATCCGGGAAGCCGAACCCTACTCCTACTGTCAGTTTATCGTCGGCCGGGACCACACGGCTTTCGGCCGGGCCCGCCATCCGTGGCTGACCGGAAGCTCCGGTTGGATGTACACGGCGGCCACCCAGTGGATCTTGGGCATCCGGCTTACTTTTGACGGCCTCATCATTGATCCCTGTATCCCGGAGGACTGGGAGGAATTCCAGGTCACCCGCCAGTGGCGGGGTGCCACCTTCCACATTACCGTCAAGAACCCGGACCGGGTGCAAAAAGGGGTTAAAAGCATCACTTTAAATGGAAAGCCGGTCCAAGGGACAATCCCGCCGCAAGCACCCGGCACCACCCACGATGTGGTCGTAATCATGGGTTAGGGAGGAACGACTCCAACTCCTCACGGCGGACCAAAACGGCCCCTTTTTCCCGGCGGTCCGGATTGCTGACCAACCCCGCTTTCCCTGGCGGGGCTTATTAATCGACTGCGCCCGGCACTTTCAGCCGGTCAATGTGATCAAACGCAATCTGGACGGCATGGCCGCCGTCAAGTTAAACGTCTTACATTGGCATTTAACCGACGATCAGGGCTTCCGGGTGGAAAGCAAGGTCTTCCCCCGCCTTCACCAGGAAGGGGCCAACGGGCAGTATTATACCCAGGAGCAGATCCGGGAAATAATCGCTTACGCCGACCGGCGCGGGATCAGGGTGGTTCCCGAATTTGACCTCCCCGGCCACACCAGCAGTTGGGTCCTGGGCTACCCGGAACTGGCAAGCGCTCCTGGTCCCCACCACCCTGAAATCGGCTTCGGCGTGAAAGATACCGTCCTGAATCCGGTACGGGAGGAAACCTATGCTTTTTTGGAAGCCTTTTTCCAGGAAATGGCCGCCCTCTTCCCCGACGAGTATATTCATATCGGCGGTGATGAGAACAACGGAAAACAATGGGCGGCCAACCCTGAGATCCAGGCGTTTATGCACGCCCGCGGCCTTCCGGACACCCATTCCTTGCAAGCATATTTTAACCGCCGGTTACACGCGATTTTAACCAAGCTCAAAAAGAAGATGGTGGGTTGGGACGAGATCCTCGCCCCTGACCTGCCCGCCTCCACCATTGTCATCCAGGCCTGGCGGAACAAGGAAAGCCTGTGGCAAGCCGCCAAAATGGGCTACAAAAGAATTCTCTCCCACAATTACTACCTTGACCTCATGCTGCCCGCCGCTTTCCATTACCAGAACGACCCGCTGGCCCAAGCGGACCACATTACAAAATTAAGCCCCTTTCTTTCATTTTTGTTGCATCTTCCCCATTCACCACAATTCTGTACTATAATTATAACGATTGATACCCACCACACTCGCCATTGGTGATGTAAGGAGGAAACAAGATGAAGAAAGAGCGAACACCTACCCCGTCCATGTTCTCCGGGGCTCGCAACCGGGTCAGTTTTCGGGTCCGGTACGCCGAAACGGACGCCATGGGGGTGGTGCACCATTCGCGTTATTTGCCCTGGATGGAGCTGGGACGCACCGAATTTCTTCGGCAATACGGCTTTTCCTACCGGCAGTGTGAAGAAGAAGGGTATTTCTTCCCCCTGCTCTCCGCCACCTGCCATTACCACGCCCCGGCCAGATATGATGATTTGGTCACGGTGGAGACCTGGATCAAAGCGATCCACCCGCCCTATTTAGAGTTTGCCTATAAAATCACCCGCGAACCCGATGGCCTGCTGCTGGTCACCGGGGAAACAAAACAGATCTGTATCACGAAGGACGGCAAACCCCGCCGCGAACCGGTCAAACGATTGGAGGCCTTCTTTAAAGAACAGGCCTGATCCCCGAAATCCATCCCTTCTCCACGGCAAACCTCCTTTCCCGTGGAGAAAATCCCTCTCAAGAAGAGAAAAAGAAAGCCGGAGTTTCTTCCTCCGGCTCCTTTTCACTTTTCAATCATTAAACTCAATATCCGGCACGTCCCAATCCCCCTTGAGCTCGGGGGTTTTAATAATTTTCGCCTGATTAAACGGCCAATAGACGAGAATCGCTCTCCCCACCACATTTTCCAACGGGACGAAGCCCACATTGCGCTCGTCCCGGCTGTCCATACTCCGGTTGCGGTTATCGCCCATGACAAAAACAGTGCCCCGGGGAATGATCGTCCACTCGAAATCATCGTACATCTCTTCCATGATATAGGGTTCATGGACGGGCAGGCCGTTAATCCGTAAAGTTCCGTTGCTGATCTGGAGGTTCTGCCCTTCGGTGGCGATCACCCGTTTGACAAATTTCTTGGTCGGATCCTTCGGTTTAATCACCACCACTTCGCCGGGCTTCGGCGGGCGAAAACGATAGGTTATCTTGTCCACGATCAGCCTTTGCCCTTCGTACAGGTTAGGCTCCATGGACTTACCTTCCACTTTGTAGGTTTGAAAGATAAAGACCATAATAAAGAGGGCGGTCAACACCGAACTGGCGATTGATTCGATCCACTCCCTGAGTTCTGACTTGTTAAACTCCAATGGACTAACCTCCTCAACGACTGTCTTTCTTCCCCTGATTCTTCTCCCGACTCTAACTTTAACGCTTTAAAATGGTTAAAGTTCCCTTTGGTTCTCCCGGTCGAAAATCCGCCAAAATCCGCCGGCGGCCAAGCCATTATGGCTTCGCCCCGGCGGACAGTTTTGCATAGCAGGTTAGTCCTCCCTGGAGAGTTCCGCCAGGCGGTTTTGGATTTTTTCGTAGTCGATTTCAAGAGCAGCCAGTTTCTTCCGCTCCTTCTCCACCACCGCCGGGGGCGCTTTGCTGACAAACTGTTCATTCGCCAGTTTCGCCGTGAGCCGTTTTCTCTCCTCTTCCAAAGTTGACAACTCTTTCTGCAACCGTTTCAGCTCCAACTCGAAGTCAACCATCCCGGCCAGTGGTAAAAAGACCTCCACCCCTTCCACCACGGCGGTCATCGCCTTGGCCGGCTTTGCGCTGGCACTGTCGTGCACCTCCATCTTGCTTAAGCCCGCCAGTGTCTCCAGATACAAACGGTTTGCGTTTAGGACGGCCTGTTTGGCAGCGTCCGTTAAGAAGATGGCCTCCACCTTCCGGCCCGGTTCGACCCCGACTTCGGCGCGGATATTCCGGATCGCCCGGGTCAGATTCATGATCAAGCTCATCTCCGCTTCCGCCTGTTCGTCCAGGAGCCTTTCGTCCACTGCCGGCCACGGGGCCAACATGAGGGTTTCGCCCTGGTGGGGCAGGGCCTGCCAGATCTCCTCCGTAATAAAGGGCATATAGGGGTGGAGTAAAGCCATGGTCTGCCGCAATACGGTTACCAAGACCGTCTGAGTGGTACGCCTGACCTCCCCTTCCAGGCGGAGCGCGGGTTTGGCCATCTCAATATACCAATCGCAGAATTCGCTCCAGATGAAATCATAGAGCACGTTGGCAAAACCACCCAAGTCATACCGGTTCAACATGGTTTCGGCGGCCGCGATCACCCGCTGCAGACGGGACAAGATGTACCGGTCGGCCAGGGAAAGGGCGGAGAGATTCAGTTCTTCCTCCTCCGCCGGGTAATCCTCCAGGTTCATCAGGACAAAGCGAGCCGCGTTCCAGATCTTATTGGAAAAATTGCGGATCCCGTCGATCTTTTCCATCTGGAACCGCTGGTCTTGGCCGAGGGTCGTCCCGGTCGCCAGGGTGAAACGTAAAGTATCGGCCCCGTATTTCTCGATCACGTCCAAAGGATCAACATTCGTCTCGGGCCGGGACTTACTCATCTTTTTCCCGTCCTTATCCAGGACCAGACCATGGATCAGCACTTCATGGAAGGGTTTCTCCCCCATAAACTCCAGGCCCATGAAGATCATGCGGGCGACCCAGAAGAAGATAATGTCCCGGGCCGTCACCAGCACAGCCGTGGGATAAAAATGCTTGAGCTCCGCCGTCTCTTCCGGCCAGCCCATGGTCGAGAAGGGCCACAAAGCCGAAGAAAACCAAGTGTCAAGGACATCCGGATCCTGTTCCAGGTGGGAATGGCCGCATTTCGGACAGGTCTGCGGTTCCTCCCGGGCCGCGAACTCAGCCCCGCAGTCCTGGCAATACCAGATGGGAATCCGGTGTCCCCACCAGAGCTGCCGGGAGATACACCAGTCACGGATATTCTCCATCCAGTTCAAATAGATCTTGGTGAAGCGCTCGGGGACAAAACGGATCTTCCCGTCTTGGACCGCTTTAATCGCCGGGGCGGCCAGCGGTTTCATCTTGACAAACCACTGTTTGGAGATGAGCGGTTCGATCACCGTGTCACAGCGGTAACAGGTCCCGACCGCATGGGTGATAGTCTCTTCCCCGGCCAGGTAACCCCCGGCCTCCAGTTCCGCGAGGATTTGTTTCCGGCATTCATCCCGGTCCATCCCGGCATACTTCCCGGCGGCCTTGGTCATCTTGGCGTCAAAACCGATCACGGTAATCTGTTCCAAATTATGGCGTAAACCGACTTCAAAGTCGTTGATATCGTGGGCAGGGGTGACTTTCACCGCGCCGGTGCCAAACTCGGGATCAACCATCTCGTCGGCGATAATCGGAATCTCCCGGTTCACGATGGGCAGGATCACCGTTTTCCCGACCAAATGCCGGTAGCGTTCATCTTCCGGGTGGACGGCCACCGCCGTATCCCCCAGCATGGTCTCCGGGCGGGTGGTGGCCACCTGAATGTACCCGTCGCCGCTGGACAGCGGGTAGCGCAGATGCCACAGGCGTCCGGTTAGCTCCTCGTGTTCCACTTCGATGTCGGAGAGGGTGGTCGCACACTGCGGACACCAGTTGATCAAATAACTCCCCCGGTAGATCAGGCCCTTTTCGTAAAGGCGGATAAAGACCTCCCGCACCGCTTGGGAACACTTTTCATCCATGGTGAAACGCTCCCGCTGCCAATCACAGGAGGAGCCCAGCTTCTTTAACTGGCGGATAATCGTCCCGCCGTATTCTTCCTTCCACTGCCAAACCCGCTCCAGGAACTTCTCCCGCCCGAGTTGGTGCCGGTTAAGCCCTTCTTTCGCCAACTCCTCTTCCACGCGAACCTGGGTCGCGATGCCGGCATGGTCGGTCCCGGGGATCCACATCGTGTTATCCCCTTTCATGCGGTGGTAACGAACGAGGATATCCTGGAGCGTGTTGTTGAGCGCGTGGCCCAAATGGAGCCGCCCCGTGACGTTCGGCGGCGGAATGACAATGGCGTAAGGTTTCCGGTCCGGATCCACCTCAGCATGGAAACAGTTGTGCTCCAGCCAGAAACGGTACCATTTCTCTTCGACCGTCTTCGGGTCATAGGCCTTTGGTAACAGACGATTCATGGCAATTCCTCTCCTTTGTCTCTTCAACCTGGTTAAGGGCTAGCCGTCAGGCAAGGCCCTATCCTATAAAGAAAAACCTTTCATCCTTAAGGACGAAAGGTTTCTTTTCGTGGTACCACCTTATTTCCCCTGCCGACAAAATGGCAGGGGCACTCAAAGGCGATAACGGGCACACCGCTGCGCTCTATTAAGGCAAACGCCTTTTCGACCGCAGAACTCACGGACGACCTTCACCATGGAAGTGTCCGCGGGGTCTTCCAGCCTCCGAACCCCTTCTCTGTCGGCGTTCCATGGTTACTCCTTCCGCTCATCGTTTCGATCAAATGCTTTTTCCCTATAATACCTGTTTTCTTTTACGCTTGTCAAGACATATAGAGCTTTTTCATCTCTTCGAGACCCCAGTTGGGAACATCGGCCGCGCGCCCCGCCGCCCCGAAGGCTTCAATCTTCTTCTTGACTTCAGCGGCAATGGCTTCACGGGCTTTGGTGTTATACTCCCGCGGGTCAAAGGCAGCGGGGTGCTCCACAAAGAACTTCCGGATCGCGCCGGTGGCGGCCAGACGGCTGTCGGTATCGACGTTGATCTTGTTTATCCCACAAGTGATCGCTTTCTGCAGCGCGGGGATGGGCACACCTTTCGCCGCCTCCATTTTTCCACCGTACTGGTTGATGATGTCAATGAGTTCCTGTGGTACACTGGAGGAACCATGAGAGACCAGATAGGTGTTGGGGAGTTTTTTCCGGATCTCTTCAATAATATCGAAGGCTAATTTCGGTTCGCCCTTAAATTTGTAGGCCCCGTGGGAGGTTCCGATCGAGATCGCCAGGGCATCCACACCGGTCTTTTCCACAAACTCAACCGCCTGGTCCGGATCGGTCAAGACCGTCTTCCCGGAACCGACCCCGTCTTCAATCCCGCCAAGGGTCCCCAGTTCACCTTCGACCGTCACGCCACGGTCGTGGGCATACTTGACCACTTCCGCGGTAACCTTCACGTTATACTCAAAAGTGGAAGGAGTCTTCCCGTCTTCCATTAACGAACCGTCGATCATGACCGAGGTGAAACCTAAATCGATTGCCCGTTTCACCGTCTCAAAACTGTTCCCATGGTCCAGATGGATGGCCAACGGCACCTCCGGGTTGAGTTCGGCTCCGGCTTTAATAATATTGACAAGGTACAGATCCTGGGCATACTTTAAGGCCCCTCTACTGACCTGCACAATAACGGGGGCTTTGGTCTCCTGGGCCGCCATCATAATACCCTGCATCTGCTCCATGTTATTCACGTTAAAAGCACCGACGGCAAAAGGCTTACCTTCTTTGTAAGCTTTAAGACTTGTTTCCAAGATCGCCTTCATCGTAACAATCATTGCACTCTCTCCTCTTCTCCTGTAATTTTAATCGACACCGTCCACCAAGGCGTGAACGTTGGTTTTAATTATCATCCCTCATTTTTTACCGCAACTATCACCCACCTTCTTCCCCATCCTCATTTAGTTCGGCTGGACGGTCAGGTGTATTTTCTTCCGCGCTTGCTTCTTCTGTTTCGCCTTCTTCTGCTATGCTTTCTGCTTCCGTGCTTTCCCCAATATGTACTTCCGTTTCTTGGCTAAAATCAGTGTCAAGTCTATCTAGACGGTTCTGAAGGGCAGTCACTGCTTCCTCCAGCCGCTTGAGGCGGTATTCACAGTCGCTTTTCAGGAGCAGGGTGTACCCCCACGCGTAGATCAGAAAATAAGCCAGAAAATTCTGCGGCTCAAAACCATCAAAGAAAAAAGCATATATTATTGAAGCCGACGCCGCAACCAGCAGTAACAAGCCAAAATAATAATTGCCGTCCCGCTCAAACTTAAAGTTAAATTTCATCCGTTTTCCCCTCCTCATTACTCCTCAATCGGCGGTTAAATCAATCTGCAATTGCTGATTAAGAATCCAGTCATCGACAATGGGCAATTCATCCAGACTTTTCAAACCGAAATACTTGAGAAATTTCTTGGTGGTTCCATAAAGAATCGGGCGGCCGGGACCGTCTTTCCGCCCCGCTTCCTCAATCAGCCCGCGCTCCAAAAGCGTCGTCAGCGAGCTGTCCACTCGCACCCCGCGGATGGTTTCAATCTCCGCGCGGGTAATCGGTTGCTTATAGGCAATAATCGCCAACGTCTCGAGGGCAGCCTGTGAAAGGGGGGACGGCCGGGGGACCTTCTTCAATTTTTCCAGGTAGTCGGCGTACTCCGGCTTGGTGACAAACTGGAAACCACCGGCCACTTCCTTTATTTGAATCCCCCGCTGCTCGTCGAGGTATTCCTCGTTTAACTCCGCCAAAAGCTGCTCGACCGTCTCGTAGTTCAGCGCCAGGATCATACTCAATTCCTTCACGGTGACGGGTTCCGAAGAAGCAAAGATCACCGCCTCCAGCACTGCTTTGGCCTTCCGCCAGTTCACGTTCACCCCTCCCACCGGACAATCACGATCTCACCAAAGGTCATCTCCTGCTGGACTAGGACTTTTCGCATCCGGATCAGCTCAAGTAAGGCCAGGAAGGAAGCCACCACCGCTTTGCGCGAAGCCAAACCGGAAAAGAGGGTGCGGAAAGAAACCCGGGATCCCCGGGCCAATCCGTTCATAATCTTATCCATCATCTCCTGGATCGAATACTCTTCCTCCGGCATTCCTTCCAACTCGAGGCGGGGCAGTAAACTTTCGAGCAAAGCACTGAAGGCCTGCACCAAATCCCACAGGGTCACCTGCCCGACCGTTTCGGCAGCGGCGGCCACTTCCAGGTCGGGGAAATACCCGCCCGTCCGCGGGAGGAACCGGCTGGCTTCCGCTTCCCGTTCCTGGAGCCGAGCGGCCACTTCCTTCACCTTTTTATACTCCATCAATCTTTCAACCAGTTCGAGACGGGGATCTTCTTCTTCCAGGGTTTCCTCTTCCGTCTCCACCAACGGCCGGGGCAACAGCATCCTGGCCTTGATCTGCATTAAAGTAGCCGCCATCAACAGAAAGTCAGCGGCGACGTGCAAGTCAAAAAACTCCATGGTTTGCAGGTAAGCCAAAAACTGGTCGGTAATCTCCACAATCGGTATGTTATAAATATCAATCTCCGCCCGTTCGATTAAGTGGAGTAAAAGATCCAGGGGCCCGGTAAAAACCGCCAGTTTAACCTGGTAACTTGCCTGCTGGTCCGTTCGTCTTTTAATTTTTCGCATCGGCACTCCGGAGCAGGGCCAGTTCGATGCTGGCCGGTTCCCCTGTTTCATCATGGTGGTGTTTAATCAGCGAAACAACGGACGGATCAATCCCCAAACTTTGGGCCATATAAGCCCCCCGGTCCGGATGGTGCAGATCGACATAGAGGGCATGACTTAAACCGGCTTCCCCTCTTTTCGCCCATTTCACACGTAAACTCGGTAGAAACCGGCGAATCAGTCCGACCTGAATCCGGTTCCACCAGGAGATTTCGCCTTTTACTTTTCCGACATCGTGAAGTAAGGCCCCCTGGATTAGCAGGGACAGATTGGCCTTACTGGTATCAACCTTTTCCGATAATAAGTATCTCGCCACGGTAACGGCATGTTTTTGGTCAGCATAACTCATTTGGTTAAAGAGAAAAAGGCCCGCTTCATCCAGATAACTTTCGACAAATTGACGGTCGGTCTTGTTCAGTTTACGCCGAAAAAGATCAATCGCTCTGCGCCAAGCAGCCAAAAACATCCCTCCTTCCTTCGTGCATTCCTTACAACAGATTGGAGGTTAAATCCAAAACCCCGTGATCAGGAAGGACCCAAAGTTCATCAGGATTGAGAAAAAACGGTTAAACGGCCGGTTAAAGATGAATAAAAGAGCAAACAGGATGATAAAACCATGCCGTTCAAGCTGTGTGTAAAAGTGAAAAGCTTGTCCCCGCAGGAAGTAACGGACCAGTCTGGACCCATCCAGCGGCGGGATGGGCAGCAAATTAAAAAAAGCCAGACTTAAATTTAATAACATTCCCGCATAAAAAAACTGGAACAACAAAAAACCAAGCGCCGAATCGAACGCAAGCGGCCAAAAACCCAGATTAAGGAGGCGCAGCGGTAAACCGAAAAGGCAAGCCAGGACGAGATTGGCCGCGGGTCCGGCCAACGCCACCAAGACGAACCCTTTGGCCGGGTTCCGATAATAACGGGAATCAACCGGCACCGGTTTTGCCCAACCGAAGCCAAAACCGCGCAGGTTTGTGATAATAATCATGATCGTCCCCAGGGGATCCAGGTGAGCAAGAGGACTCAGGGTTAAACGGCCCATGAGCTTCGGCGTTGGATCACCTAATTTATAAGAAACCATGCCGTGGGCAAATTCATGAATCACCAAGGAGAACAGGATAATGGGGACGGTCAAAATCAAGCGGTAAAGTTCGGGCATTGGTTATCCTCCAACTAGCAAAAACAACCATAAAGTATTATAACACAATTTACCCACTGACACCAAGTCTTCAAAAGCTCTTTTAGCGGTCTATAACCGCAAAAACAGACGGAAAGCCATCTTTCCGTCTGTGGGCAAAAGGCAATTTATTTTGCAATAGGTTCTACTTCCGACTTCACCTTTAACCGTTCGGGGATCAGATCATTCTGGATCAACTGCTCATAGGTCTCCCGCCGGACGATCAGTTCGGCTTCCCCCTCCGCAACCAGGACTACCGCCGGCCGCGGCAGGCGGTTGTAATTGCTCGCCATCGAATAATTGTAAGCACCCGTATCGAAGACCGCCAGCAGGTCACCGGGTTCAGGGGTAGCCAGCGGCAGATCCCAGATCAACATGTCGCCCGATTCACAACATTTCCCCGTCACGGTGACGACTTCGGTCAGGGGCTCGTTCATCTTATTGGCAAGGGCTCCTTCATAGACCGCCTGGTATAGGGCGACCCGCGGGTTATCGGTCATTCCGCCGTCCACCGCCAGGTAAGTACGGACCCCGGGAATCCGTTTAATATTTCCCACCGTGTAAATGGTTGTTCCGGCAGACCCTACAATCGAACGGCCCGGCTCCAAAACCAGGAGCGGAAGAGGATATTGTAATGCGGTTAAACGTTCCCGGGCATAGCGGCCGATTTTGCTCACGATCTCCAGCAGGGCACGGGGTTTTTCCTGCTTATTATGGGCGATCCCAATCCCGCCGCCCAGATCCAGGACTTCGGCAACAAAACCGGTTTGAGTCCGGGCCTCCGCCATAAAAGCCGTCAACACATCAATTGCGGCCTTAAACGGCTCAACCTCAAAAATCTGCGATCCGATGTGGCAATGAAAACCCAACAGCTTAATCTGGGGAGAAGCAAGCGCGATCTTGACCGCCTTCAAAGCAACGCCGTCGTTGAGCCCCATCCCGAACTTGGAATCTTCCTGTCCCGTCTGGGTATAGGTATGGGTATGGGCGGTAACTCCGGGTTTTAAACGGAAGACGACCCGCGGTTGGGTCTTCGTCTCCATCGCCAGCTGGATTAAGGTCTCCAGTTCCATCAGGTTGTCGACCATAATCCGGCCAACCCCGTTTTTCAGGGCCATCACCAGCTCCGCCCGGGACTTGTTATTCCCGTGAAAATTAATATTCTCCGCCGGGAAACCTGCCCGCAAGGCGGTATAAAGTTCCCCGCCGGAGACCACATCCAGGCCAAAACCTTCCTGATAGACCAAGCCGCACATGGCCTGGGTCAAGAAGGCTTTTCCAGCGTAAACCAACTCATAATTCGGGTAAACGCCCTTCAAAGCCTCGTGGTAGGCCCGGCAATTCGCCCGGATCTTTGCTTCGTCCAAAACGTAGAGCGGTGTCCCAAACGCTTTGGCAAGTTCAACCACATCACACCCGCCGATCTCCAAATGACCTGAGGAGTTGATGGTCAAATCCCGTTCGAAATATTCCCTGGCGAGCATCCTATTCCTCCTCAAAAACGCTTCAAGTCCGTAGCCATCTAAAAAGCGGTTTTCCCCGTGTTTATTCTTTTTATTCTAGCACTACCGGAAGGAAGAAGTCAAGAAACAAGGCATTAAAAGGCATCCCCGCTTAGACAAAGCAACTGCCACCGATAAACTCGCGCAGGATTGAATTGGACGGGACCTCCGTCTCATCCAGCGGCAGGAAATAGGCGGTGAATTTCAAGAGCCGCTTTGCTTCGGCATACTCCGACACCTCCGGCGGGATCGCCTGTAGGAGGGGCTCCACATACTTTTTCAAAATAGCCAGTTCGTAGATGAGGGCGGAGTTAAACATGATATCGGCTTCCTCCTGGAAGGGGAAAATATTCTTCTCTTCCCCCTGGCGGACCGCCGGCCAGAGGCGTAAAGTCATCAGGGCATCGTGACCGCGGAACTGGCTGTCCCGGACGATCCGGCGGATTAGACGGTTGTCGGTGGTGGGGATCCGGTTATGGTTATCCATGTTCAACTGGGTCAAAGCGCTGATATAAACCTTGAACTTGCGGTCCTTCGGTACCGACTGGGTCAGTTTTTCGTTCAGTCCGTGGATCCCCTCGATCAGGATCGGTTGGTCCGGTTTGATCTGAAGAACTTCCCCCCGGTATTCGCGCTCTCCCTTCATAAAATTGAACCTGGGAATCTCAACCTTTTTCCCCATAATCAAATCGGCCAGTTGTTCGTTGAAGAGATCCAGATCGATCGCTTCCAAAGCTTCAAAGTCGGGTTCACCCTTTTCATTGCGGGGAGTCCGGTTCCGGCTGACAAAATAATCATCCAAGGAAAGCGAGACCGGCCGGACTCCGTTGACCCGGAGCTGAATCGCCAACCGCTGGGTAAAAGTGGTCTTCCCCGACGAAGAGGGGCCGGCAATCATCACCAGACGGATCCTTTCCCGGTCGCGGGTAATTTCGTCGGCGATGTGGGCAATCTTCTTTTCCTGCAGCGCTTCGGCCAGCCGGATCAGTTCATGCCCCTTTCCCGCCTCGATCATCCGGTTCAATGACCCGATGTCATTGACTTCCAATACCTCGCCCCATTTTTCGTATTCATAAAAGATCTGGGACAGTTTGCGTTGCTCCACATAGGGCGGGACCTTCTCCGGCGAAGTTTGGGACGGATAACGCAAAAGAAAGCCGGGCAGGTGAAACAACAACTCAAACTCCTTTAAAAAACCGGTGCTCGGCAACATGTATCCGTAATAATAGTCATAATAGTCGCCACAGCGGTAAATGGAGACTTCCTGCGTTTGCTTGTAAGACAAAAGCTGAGCTTTATCGGTCAAGCCCTCGGCTTTGAAGAGCCGGATCGCCTCTTCCAATGGCATCTTCTGCTTCTCGATTTTTTCGTCGGCGGCAATGATCGCCCGCATCCGCTCTTCCACCAGCCGGAGATCTTTCTCCATCACCGGCCGTCCAATATAGAGTTCGCCGTACAAGCCCTTGCTTAAAGAGTACATGATCCGCACCTGACAGCCGGGGAAGACTTCCTTCGCCGCCCGGATCATCACCATGATCAGGCTGCGGCTGTAGATCCGGACCCCGTCCGCATGGGTAAGATCAACCGGCTTCACCACTGTATCCTCAGTCACCCGGTAGGAAAGCTCCCGGAGATCCTTACCGACCATCGCCGCCATAATTTGAGGATGACTTTGCCCGGGCCACGCACCCAAAATCTCCTGCACGGTCGTTCCTTTCGGCACAACTTTCGTTTCACCGTTCAGTTCTACGCGGACTGTTTCCATGACCATCCTCCTTTTTATCTGCAAATTATCACTTATCACTATGCTTTTATCCTGCCCCAAAAGCACCTCGGGAAAAGAACTCTTCGAATTTAGGATTGTACTTTCCCAACGAATATGGTATTATAATTAATGATTTGCGTCTGTAGCTCAGCAGGATAGAGCAACGGACTTCTAATCCGTAGGCCGCAGGTTCGAATCCTGCCAGACGCGCCATTTTGGGCAAAGATTTCCCGGTTCCGAGGAGCCGGGTTTTTTATTGCACCTAGACATTTAAGGCCACTATCCAGACTGTCTAAGATTACTATGTAATATCTTACTTTTTCGCGCAGTTATTGTCAACACAAAGGCGGGCGCTGGCAGGGCAGACTTTTTGTATACTTGTTCTTGTAGGTTCCTCGCCTTTTAATTCTTGGCTTTAAAAAATAAAGTAACCCCCGGAACTCTGACAACGCCAGTAAGGCCCACCGACAAAGGATTATGTTCCTGACCCAAACAGATTAGTTCATTGATTTCTTTCATAATTTGCGCATTGAAGCGTTTCCGGAAATGGACCATCATTGAAGGATCGAAAGGGGCATCCTTTTGAAATTCGGTTAATCCGATAAAATATTGAAGGTACGGGTTTTCCTTAATCTGTTCTCCGACCTCTTCATCTGAGAACCCGCCCTTTTCCTTAATAATCAAAGCACCAAGAGCCATACGGACAGGTTTAGCGGGAGCACCCATGTTCTTCTTGTCAAATAAGGAAGCATATTTGTCTTCAATGACGTCCCAAGGGATAAGCTTCGCCAACTTCACCCAGCGGTTTTCAGGTCAAGCTTTCCTCCAAATGGAAAATAAAAATTTTCCAAGGGGAGTTGTCGTTCTTTTTTGCGGTACGTAGCAGTCACTCCTAAAGGCAAGGATTTGAGAGAATATTTCTCGTTTTCCGTGCATTTCCCCTGTCGTAAAATCGGCGCTTTCTTAGATTTTATAAGGGTTTGCGACTTTTTCAGGAAACCCTAATTTAAGCGACTTGGCGTCAATGACGAAACATTTTAAAAGTATTCCGCGTATTTCGGTCAATTCGA